>JBLMWR010000526.1:0-4204 GCA_050257335.1 Deltaproteobacteria bacterium
GCACGGCCGCACGACAACGGGCGGGCGCTGTTGCGCCTGGCGCAGGGGCGAATGGCCGAACGGTACGAGCGTGAAGCCGATCGAGTCCAACCGCTGCTGGCGCGCTGGCGGCGCGGGGAGCTGGACGACGAACGGGCGGTCGAGGAGTTGCTGAGGCTTCTCATAACGACCGTGGGACGGGCTTCCTCAGCCCGTCCGTGATTCCGGGCGGGCTGAGGAAGCCCGCCCCACGGTAAATCACAGCGAGACTGGTATGGCGGAGTCTGAACAGCATGGCCTTTGACTACACCCGCATCTGGTCGTCATGGGATCCCTGGGCGGGGATTCCGCAGGAGTACAACCTGGGAGCGGCTCTCACGCAGGGGCAGGTTGCCTGCGGGCGGGGAGACGTGCCGGCCCTGTTGTGGGAAAACGCTGCCGGCGCCACTCGCTCGTTCACCTTTCGCCAGCTCGACGCGCTTTCCAGCCGGTTCGCATCGTCACTGGCGCGGCTCGGCGTGGAACGGGGGGACCGCGTGTTTCTCCGGCTCCCCAACCTCCCCGAGTTCTACATCGCCGCCCTGGGAATCGCCAAACTGGGAGCGGTCTTCATCCCCTCCAGTACCCAGTTCCGGACGACCGAAGTCGAGTACCGCCTCCGCGATTCCGGAGCGGTCGCTGCCATCACGACCACGGGCCTGGTCGAACCGGTCGATCAGGCGAGCGGGGCCAGTCCGGAATTAAAGCACGTGATCGTCGTCGAATATCCCCCCGGCGAAACGGGACCGCACGCGCCGTCTCACGTCGCTTTTCAGAAACTCATCGACGACGGCTCGGAAGCCTTTACCCCCGCGGCCACCCGCCATGACGACATGGCCTTCATCGCCTATACATCGGGGACCACCGGCGATCCCAAGGGGGTCGTCCATTTTCAGCGATATCCGATTGCCTACGAATCTCTGGTGCGATACTGGCACGACTATCGCCCCGGCGACGTGGTCGCCTGTCCGTCGGAGCTTGGCTGGCTGCTCCCGGTCGCCTCGACGTTTCTGTACGCGCTGGCGAAGGGGCTTACCGTGGTGCTGTACGACCCGCTGGGGGGAAAGTTCGACCCCGAGCGCTGGTGCGGCCTGTTTCAGAAATATCGCATCACGAACTTCACCGCCCCTCCGACGACCTATCGCATGCTGATGGCCGCGGCCGAGGGTGCGAAGCACTTCGACTTTTCGACTTGGCGGCACGCGGTGAGTGCGGGGGAGCCGCTGCCGGCCGACACGCTGGCGGCCATCCAGCGGGATTTCGGCGTCACTCCGCTGGACGGCATCGGGATGAGTGAGTGCATGGTGTACTGCTTCAACATGGTGGGGATGCCGCTGCGCCAGGGAAGCTGCGGGCGGCCCGGTCCCGGGACCGTCATCGAGCTGATGGACGAAGACCTGCGGCCGGTCCCCGCGGGCGAGGAAGGAGTGCTGTGCGTGCGCCGCGACACGCACCCCGGAATGATGAAGGAATATTGGAACAAGCCGCGGCAGACCGCCGACATCTTCCGCGGCGACTGGTATTACTCCGGCGACGTGCTGACCCGCGATGCCGACGGTTATTTCTGGTTCAAGGGGCGCAATGACGACGTCATGAAAGCCAGCGGATATCGGATTTCACCGTTCGAGGTGGAAAGCGGCCTGGTCAGTCACCCGGCGGTACTCGAGGCGGCCGCCGTCGAGAGCCCCGATCCGGTGCGGGGGCTGGTGGTCAAGGCGTTCGTCGTTCTGCGGCCGGAGTTCGCCCCCGGCGACGCCCTGGCGGCGGAAATTCAGGAACACGTCAAGCGGACGATCGCGCCGTATAAATACCCGCGCAAGATCGAGTTCGTCGCCGCGCTCCCCAAGACCCCGTCCGGAAAAATCAGACGCCGTGAATTGCGGGAGCGCGAACGCAGTTAAGCTGGTAGAATGCAACGCCCAGAGCCTGGAATGATTTCCAGATCGCCCCGATGGGACTCGGCAATAAACCGGCAATAAAAGGGTCTGCGAATGCAACATGGGATCGCGTGGGCCGTCTTGATGGTTGGGATGACTGCAGTCGGCACTCATGCTGCCTGGGGAGCCGATCCCCCGCTCGCCCGGTGGAAACTTGCCAGTGATGCCCGGGACTCCGCGGGAAAGGAACTCCACGGACGCAATCACGGAGCCACCTTTCAGGAAGGGAAATTCCCGGCGCGGTCGGCGAAATTCGACGGACGCGGGCAGCATATCGAAATTCCCGTCGCCGAGCCGCTGAAGCTCGGCCGGGATTCCTTCACGATCTCGCTCTGGGCCGACACCGCGGCGGACCTGGATGACGACCTGGGCGACCTCGTCAGCCAGTTCGATCCACGGACCCGCACCGGATTTCATCTGAGCCTGCGGAACAATGCCGGCGTCACGCACAGCCAGGCGAATTACCGCCACTTGCAGTTTGGAATTGACGCCGGCACCGAGCCCGTCTTCACGGACGAAGGCCGCCCCGGAAACGCCGTTTTCGGTCAGTCGATGGCCGTGCACGACGGGCATCTCTACGTCGGCACCTGCGATCCGGGCAACGATCAGGCCGGACATGTCTATCGCTACGATGGCCCCGGCCGCTGGACCGATCTCGGGACGCCGGACCAGGCCAACAGCATTACCGGCATGGCGGCGTTTCGCGGGTCGCTCTATGTCGGATCAGGAAAGTACCGTCTCGGCGGATCGTCGTTGAAAGAATCCGAGAATCCCCATCTCGGCGGGAAGATTTTTTGGTATCTCGGCGAGAAGCGCTGGGAAGAAGCGGGCCGATTTCCGGAGATGGAAGCCGTCGGCGGGATGGTCGTCTTTCGCGGCAAGCTGTATGTCGGCTCGCTCTACAAGCCCGCGGCGTTCTTCCGTTACGACGGCGATCGAAAATGGACGCCGCTCGACGTCCCGAACGGAAAGCGGGTCGAAGCCCTGGGGGTCTACGACGGCTACCTCTGGGCCACCGGCTACGATGAAGGGCACGTGTACCGGTTCGACGGCGAAGCGTGGGAGGACCTGGGACGGGTCGGCGAGGAAGAAAACACACAGACCTACGCCTTCGCCACGTACCAGGGAGTGCTGCACGTCGCCACCTGGCGGACCGGCAAGGTCTTCCGCTGGACGAACGAGAAGTGGGAAGATCGCGGCCGGCTGGGTGACGAGCTCGAAGTCATGGGCATGCTGGTTCACAACGGTTCCTTTTACGGAGGGACGCTGCCGTCGGGGCAGATCCATCGCTACGACGGCGATCGAAAGTGGACCCTGCTGAAGCAGCTCGACACAACCCCCGACGTCAAATACCGCCGCGTCTGGACGATGGCCCAATATCAGGGGAAGATCTTCGCCACCACGCTCCCCTCGGCCCTTGTCTGGTCGATGCAGACCGGTGCGTGCGTCACGTTCGATCGGGAGTTTCCCGCGGGATGGCATCATGTCGCCGCCCAGAGAACCAGCGATCGGCTGCGGCTGTTTGTCGACGGCGAGCTGGTCGCCGAATCAAAATTGGGCAATGGAACATCGCTCGATCTTTCGACCGACCGGCCGTGGCAAATCGGGGCCGGAAGCGGCGATTTCTTCCATGGCGCGCTGGCCGACGTACGTGTCGACCGCCGGGCCTTATCGGCCGACGAGATTCGTGACCTGGCGAAACGCCCATGAATTCGGACCGGCTCGAAGATCGATCCGCGGAGTCAACAATTCCGGCTCCCTGTGACGTATAATAGGGCATGTCAAGTATCTGGGCGCGACGCAGGTCCGTTGCTCTGCCGGGACGTATCGGAGACCGTGTCTATGCCGATGTACGAATATGTGGTGATTCAAAAGGATGGTTCCGAAGGGGAGCGGTTCGAGGTGATGCAGAGCATTCACTCGTCCCCCCTGGCGAAGCATCCCCAGACCGGCGAGCCGGTGCGGAGGGTCATCTCCCGGCCGGCGCCGCCGAAGGTGATTGGCGGCACTCGCCAGAACAAGCCCGATTTGAGCGACCGCCGGCTCGAGCAACTGGGATTCACCAAGTACAAGAAGACAGGGGGCCCCGGCCGCAGGTACGAGAAGATCGTCGGCGACGGTCCGGACTCGATCCAGCGCGATTGAGGCAAACGATGGCTTGGCGTGGTCTGAAGCTGCTGATTCTGGTCGCGATCATCGGGCTCGTCCTCTCAAGCGGGTCGGTGGCTGCAGGCGAGCCGTATGTGCTC
>JBLMWR010000527.1:0-6279 GCA_050257335.1 Deltaproteobacteria bacterium
GCCACCCGGCTCACCCGAACAACTCCCCAATCGGCGTCCCCAGCGCCACGACGTGCGGCCGGTCGAGTGAGTCGTAAATCACCGTTTCCGGCGGGATGCCCAGTGCGTGATAGATCGTCGCCGCGATGTCTTCCGGCGTGACGGCGTTACTCTTCGGATATGCGGCGAAGGCATCCGAGGCCCCATAGACCATGCCCGGGCAGATTCCGCCGCCGGCCATGAGGACCGTATAGCAGTGCGGCCAGTGGTCGCGCCCGGCGGCGTCGGCCCCCGCGCCGGAGGTGATCTGGCCGAGTTTCGGCGTCCGCCCGAATTCTCCCATGGCCACCACCAGCGTTTCGTCAAGAAGCCCGCGCTCGGCGAGGTCTTCCAGCAGCGCCGAAAAGGCCCGGTCAGCATACGGCAGCAGGGATTTCTTCAAGAGCGGAAAATGCTGGCGATGCGTGTCCCACGACTGGTCAATCCGCCGGCCCGTGCAGACTGTGACGAGCCGCACACCCGCTTCGATGAGCCGGCGGGCGAGCAGCATGCACTGTCCCAGGTGCGGCAACCCCCCGAATTTGCGGGCTTCAACCGAACGATCGACGCGGTCGGGCAGGCCGTAGCGCTCGCGGACTGCCGCCGGCTCGCGAGACAAGTCGAACGCCTTCCGGGTTTCGTCCCCTGCGAGCAGTGAAAAGGCGCGGGCATAATGGGTCTGCATGCCGGCCCATTTCGCGTCCCCCTCCAGCCCGGCGGCTGACCGATCGAGCGAATCGAGCAGTGCCCGGCGGCGATCGAGCCGCAACGCCGGAATTTCGGCCGGCAGTCCGAGCCCGGGAACTGTGTATCCCGGCGAACTGGGATCGCCAGCCACCAGCGGGTCGTACGCCGGTCCCAGAAATCCGCCTCGCTCTCCCGGCAGATCGTACCCGTTGTTCGACATGATGTCGGGCAAATGCACGAACTCGGGGAGTCTGGCTGCAGCCGGCGACAGTCGCGAAAGCACCGCTCCGAAGGGAGGGAAATTCTCGGGCCCGTCGGCCACGATCAGTTTGCCGCCCGCGACGGGGCTGCGTCCCGTCAGCGCGTAGTACGAGCCGGCATTGTGATCAACAATGTCGTGATGAACCGAACGGATGAGCGCCAGGCGCTGCATCTGCCGAGACAACAGCGGAAGATGTTCGCAGATCGGCACGCCCGCGAGCGTGGAAGCGATCGGTTGAAATTCGCCCCGAACCTCTGCCGGCGCCTGGGGCTTCATGTCCCAGAGGTCCTGATGAGCCGGACCTCCTTCGAGGAAAAACAGAATGCACGACCGGGCGCGGGGCGGATTCGGGCGCGACGCTGCCGCGCCGGTCGGTCGCGGTTCGGCACGCAGCAGGTCGGGAAGGGCCAGTCCCACAGCCCCCAGCGAGCCGATGCGCAAAAGATCGCGCCGTAGAAGCGGATAGGGGAAAGTCGCACGGCTGCCAGTCGGACCCATAGCGCGGCACCTCTTGCTTTCATGATACAGTATCCAGAGGTCGGGACAACGGGCAATCGGCTCCGCGTCTGCGCCGGGTGCCACGCCTTTCGCGAAAAGCTCCGGACGTGCCACCCGGCTCAGGGCGTGTGACCTCGCTGCGCGAGGCGCAGGGGCTCCTCCGAGGACACAACGCTCGATCTGACAGGCAATTGTGGTGTGATAAGGCCCGGGAAGCCATTGCCGGCCAATCGGCGAAAGAGCTTGACCGATTTGGCATTCGGTTCTATAAATCGCCCCCCTGTACCCCCAGGCGCGGTCGATTTCGGGGCAAATCACAGTCGGTGGCTCATCTTTCCGGGAGATTCGGGTTATGGGTGAAAGGACTCACACAACCGCAACGAAGGCGAATTCAGGGACGAAAAAAACGTGGACCCTGGTGATCACCGGCACGGCAGTGCTGCTTCTGGCCGCGGGCGTCATGCTGCAGGTCATGCGTCCCCCCTCCGGATTTTCGGAAGACGGGTCCCCCGCAGGTGCGGCGCCGGCGGGCCGGGCCAGCACGGCCGAGCAGGGACCGAAGCGAGACAAGAAGATCGCCAAGGTCGGCAAGAAGTATATTTCGTACGAGGAGCTGGCCGCCGAATGCATCCGCCGGATCGGCAAGGAAACGCTCGACAACCTGATCAATCGCGAGATCATTCAACAGGCGTGCGATGAAATGGGGATCGAGATCAGCGAAGCCGAAGTGACGAAAGCCATTGAGAAACAGGCCAAGGACCTGGGGCTGACCGCCGACCAGTTGCTGCAGATGAACGAAGTCGAGCGAAACATCTCGCCGGCGCAGTTTCGCCGCGACGCCGTCTGGCCGATGCTGGCCTTGCGCAAGATCGCGAACGAGGACGTCAAAGTCAGTGAAGAGGACATCAAGAAGGCGTTTATCCGCAACTACGGCCCGCGGGTGAAGGCCCGGGCCATCGTCCTCGATAATTCCCGCCGGGCCAGCGAGGTCTGGCAGAAAGCCCAGGACAATCCCGAAGATTTCGAGAGGCTGGTGAAGCAGTATTCGGTCGATCCCTCCAGCCGGCCTCTGGAAGGCGTCATTCCTCCCATCCAGCGCTACGCCGGTTCGAAAGAACTCGAAAACGTCGCCTTCAAGTTGAAGGAAGGGGAGATCTCCGGCGTGGTTCAGGTGGGGCTCAACCACTACATCATCCTCAAATGCGAAGGGCGCACCGACCCGCTCGTCAAGGACATCGCCGAAGTCCGCGACATCCTCATTCAGGAATTGAAAGAGGAGAAAATTCACGTCGCCGTCGCCAGGACGTTCGAGAAGCTCAAGAACGAGGCCCGCGTCGACAATTACCTGACGTACGAATCGACCGGTGGCGAGCGCCGGCCCGGCGGCGGCAAAGCGGCTGGAAACGCGGGCGCAATCAACCAGACGTCGGCCACGGGACCCCATCGGACGGCCAGCCAGATCCCCAACGACTCCGCTCCCGCCCGTTCCCCCGCCAAAGCCGGCGGCAAGTCGCCAGCGGGCATGGCGCCCAAGACCGCCGTTGCCAGAGAATAACCGGTGTATTGATTGGACGATTGCAGTCCGGTCAGCGACGGCACGCCCAGACCGCGGGGTCACGGAGCGACCCCGCTACAACGCCTCGGCGGCGGGGGCGGCTGCCGTGAGTTGGCTTCCACCGCGGGCGACGGTATAAGCGACGAATGGCGGCCGCAAGGCCGCGGCAGAATCCGTTCTGGTTTTCGGATTTCGGATGTCTCTCCCGGCACGCCGGGATGCGGATTCAGGCATTCGGATTTCGTCATTCGTCATTTTCCCCAGAGGGGGACATGCGCATCGCCGTTGTCAGCGACACGCACGGACATGTCGGTTCGACGACCGCTGCCGTGCGGCTCTTGGCCGGGCAGAAGGTCGCGGCCGTCGTGCACTGCGGCGACATTGGGTCGCCGGCGATCATTCCCCTGTTCTCCGCCTGGCCGGCGCACTTCGTCTTCGGCAACGTCGACCACAACGAAGGGGCGCTAGGCCGGGCCATTGCCGAGGCGGGGCAGGTCTGCCACGGACGATTCGCAAGGCTGGAACTGGCCGGCCGCAAGATCGCCGTCCTCCACAGCGACGATCGCGATCTGTTCGACGACACGGTGAATTCCGGGGAGTGGGACTTGGTGTGCTATGGCCACACGCACGTGGCCGAGCAGCACCGGGTTGGCCGGACGCTCGTGCTGAACCCGGGGGCCCTGTTCCGGGCCACTCCCCACACCCTTGCGGTCGTTGATCTCGCGACGCTCAAGGCAGTGCACCTGCCCGTCGAGTAAATGCCTTGGGTGGCGGGGTCAAACCGGCGCGAGCGGCTGTCGGTCCGGAAAAATCCAACGTCCACTGCGAAATCGCGGTACTATCTCTGAGGGGTTCGTTTCCATCCCGCCCGGGGTCGACTCCATGTCGCGGCAAACCGCAGGACAGCGCTGGTGCAGCCTGGTTCTGCTGGCGGTTTTCCTGAGCTTGTTCATGTACTACGGCCTGCCAGCGATGGCTTTTCGCATCGGCCGGTCGATGGAAGCGGGGAGGCGCGATGCCGCCGAGGAGATGCCCGAAGCGCCCGCCGCGCAGCCGGGCAGGGACGGGCAGGCTGCGCCGTTTGTCCGTGCCAGCCGGAACGTCCGCCCGGCGGTCGTTTCGATCGGCGCCCTTCTGCCGCTGGATGTTGCACCCAGTGGAGCAGCCGCTGACTCGTCCAACGGCGCCCGTGCCGCGCGGACCTCGCGCGGGTGTGGCGTGGTGATCGATCCCCGGGGATTTGTGCTGACCAGTCGCCGGGTTGTCTTTGGCGCGACGCAAGTGCATCTCGGGCTTTCCGGGCACGCGGCGCCGTTTTTGGCGAAGATCGCCGGCAGCGATGCCGCGACCGACCTGGCCGTGCTTCAGTTCGAACCCCCTGCTGAGGGCGTGTCCGCCGTCGAGCTGCCCGAGGACGGGAATGTCGCAATCGGCGACTCTGTGGTGGCGATCGGGAACGCTTATCATCCGGGAGAATTCCTGTGGGTGGGAACGGTCAATTCCTGTGGACGGCAGGTATCCGCCGCCTGCTGCGACTCACACGACTGCATTCAGTCCGCCGCCGTCAATCAGTGGAACTGCGGTGCGCCGCTCGTCAGCCTGCAGGGGACCATCGTGGGGATCAACACGTCGTTCCGCGCAGCCGAGGGGTTGCCGTGTGGACTGGCTGTTCCGGCCGGCACGGCCCGGCAGGTCGCGGCGGAGTTGCGCAATCAGGGACGAGTGACCCGCGGCTGGCTGGGCGTGTTTATTCATAAGATGCACCCGACCCTCGAGGTCCTGCGCTCCGTCGGTTTGCCGGAAGGCGCTCTGGCGGTCACCGTGGACTATGTCGTACCCGGTTCTCCGGCGGAAGCGGGAAGAATCCGTGCGGGAGACGTGCTCTTGAAGTTTGCCGGTTTACCGGTTTTCACTGTCGCGGATCTGAGAAAGCGAATCGCCAGGACCGCTCCGAATGCCGAACTTTCCGTTACCCTCTGCCGCGAGGGGGCGATCGTGGACCAGAAGATTGTGATCGGGCGGCAGCCGGCCATTCCGCCGCAGCTTCCCGGCGAAAAAGAATGGGGCGTGCGCCTGCTGAGCCATCTGCTGGCGGAAGAATTGGGGACGGCCGTCGGAGAAATTCCGGACGCAGTCGTCGTCCAGGAGGTCGAAGCGCGCTCCCGGGCGCGCGGGCTCTCCCCGCGGGACGTAATCCTGTCGGTGAACGGTGTCCCGACCCCCACTCTCGAAGTTTTCTGCCGCGAGGTCAGCCGGCTCCGTGCGGAACGGGCCATGCGTGCAGTTCAACTCGATGTGTCGTCACAGGGATCACCACCGCGCAGGATCGCGCTCGGAGGCGAGCAGCATCCGTAGGGCGGACATCAGTCCGCCCGCTACGCTGATCGCAAAGTTCGCGACATCACGCTGAGGCGCAAAGGAAGAGAATCAGCGGCGCGTGATTCGAGAGGAACGCCGCACCAGAATGGACCGCGATTGCGGATTCTGACGGCCATGTTGGCATCAACGCTCTGTTACTCCCCGACTCCCTCATTCATTCCCGGCGTTGATCCACCGTCTCGCCTTTGTCCGACACTGTACTCCCGGCGACATCCCCCAGCAGCACCAGCGTCTGACCCGACTTCAGAAACCAGGGGCCGTGCTCGAGAACACCGATCTGCGGCGGCAATTTGTCCGTCATCTGGCGGTACGCCGTCTCGGTCGTGACGAGAAACCTGCGGGCCGGATCCAAGCGCAGAAAATTGGCGGCGGCGCGGTCGTCGGCCAGGGGTTCTACGCGATCGTTGCAGTAATAGACGAGTCCGGGGCGGAAGTAGCCCAGCGACGCGATGCGGACGCCGCCGGCCGGTGAATGCCGGCGGATTGTTTCGGCAAATCGTGCCGTGTTCTGGTGACCGTCCACCCGCACTGCGGCCATTCCAAAAACCGCTGCCAGGAACAGCACGGCGGCCGCCGTCAGGCTGCTCAGGGCGCAGACGATCTGACGCCGTTCCGTGAAATAAGCCGCCAGCGCGGCCCCCGCCAGCAGCGGCAGTCCGGCCAGCCCGAGGAATCGCTCTCCCGGCAGATAAATGTTTGCCACGATGGGAACCACGACCAGAATCCCCACCCCCGCCGCCGCCACCGTCCCCCACGCGGAATATCGGGCAAGCCGGCCGTAAATTTCGGCGTTACGCGTCCAGCGGTCGAGAAAGCAGGCGGTAAAGAGCGCCAGGGCGGGATAGGCCGGCACCACATAATGCGGAAACTTCGTGGTCGC
>JBLMWR010000528.1:0-4755 GCA_050257335.1 Deltaproteobacteria bacterium
ATAATCGTCTTCGGGCCGGGCGGGAATCCCCAGCAGCCAGTCGCCAAGAAGTTCGCGAATCGTCGCCGTCGCGGCCTGCGACAGGTTGGGGACCTCGACGAGGTCGGCGAGAATATAATAACCGTCGTAGCGCATGAGCGGGTTGCCGTTGAAGAGCAGCGTTCCGGCCGAACAGATCAGCATGACGTTCAGGCAGAGGGAGTTGAGCAGTCCCGGCTCGCTGAACCACCACAACAGGGTGCAGGCAGCGGCCAGAACGAGCTCGACGCCCACGCCGGCGGCGCCGATCGCCGCCCGCCGCCACTTGCTCTCGAGCATCCACGAGTCTGACACATTGCAATAAAGGCAAGGGGTGAAGACCAGGAACATGAGGCCCAGCTCGTGGCATTCGGCGCCGAAAAACCGGCACGTCAGCCCATGCCCCAGCTCGTGCAGTATCTTCACGAGCGCCATGGCTACGGTGAGCCAGATCACCGTCGTCGGCGTGAGAAACGAATCAACGTCCGGCATGCGTGCCAGAACAGCGTCGAATTTCGTCAGGACCAGAGCGACGGCTGCCACGACCACAAAGGCGCCGAGTGCGACGCTCCAGGCGGAGATGAGCCAGCCGAACCGGAACAGGATCCAATCGAGGAACCGCTGCGGGTCGATTCCGCGGAAACGGATGGCGAGCACGTTGGACAGCGCCGCCAGCAGCTTCTGCCGCTTGAGCTTTCCGGCCCGATCGAGCAGCTCGCCGGCCTGCCCGGGGGCCTCGGCAAGAATCAGGCCTTCCTGATGCAGCATGCCCAAAAAGGTCTGCAGATGCGAAAGCGTCAGCCGGCGGGGCGCGAAGTTCTTCTCGAAATTCCGCTGGATGCCCGCCAGGCTCGCATGGCCGTCGAGCGCCTGGAAGACCCAGTATTCCTCGTCCCGCAGATGAAAGTACCGCAGCGTCACCGGGTCTTTGAGGGCCCAGAGCCTCTGTCCGGAAAACATCTGCGGCACGGCGAAAACGTCCGGCCGGCGGCGCAGTGCAAGCGGACGGTCGAGCCCGGAGCTCGAAGCCCGCGAGGGATCGCGCGCGTCAGACTGATGGCCGGGCGCGGTGGTCATGTTTTGAGATTTACGGGGAATCAGATGAAGTTCATCCCTTCATCTTTCCTTTGCGCCTTTGCGCGAGCCCCATTTTCATGGGGCTCGTGCCACGCTGGATTATGAAGAGGGATCACGCAAAGGCGCGAATGATTTTCGGGCCTTGCCCGGCAAAAAAATGATGTAGAACCGCGGATGACGCGGATACGCGCGGATGTGCCGATTGACCTCGTTCGTAATTATCCGCACGTATCCGCGTCATTCGCGGTGAAATTCCTTTTTGTTCCACCCGAAAGTCGGGATGGCTCATCAATTGCGGCTATCCGCTCAAGGCATCTCGCGTTTGGCGGTCTGGGCGGTGGGAGGATCGATGGTGAGGCTGCCGCGGAGGCCGGGGCGCAAAAGCAGCTTCGGGTTGTCGACTTCGGCCCAGACGCGCACCTGCCCGTTGACTGGATTGACCTCGGGGCTGACGAACACGACGGCCCCTTCGAATCGGGTGGCCTGTTTTCCCGGCAGGTCCACCTCCAGCGTAACGCGCCGGCCAACCAGGTCGCCGTTGAGGTTTTTGGCGAAGACGAAACCTTCGACCCGCAGCCGGTCGACGCGCAGCACTCGCACGGCCGTCTTGCCCGCCTGCACCCATTCCCCCTGGTGCAGATTCACCTGCACGACCATGCCGGAGATGGGAGAAATGAGCGTCCGGCGATCGACGGCCTCTTTCGCCAGTTCCATCTCGATTTCCTTGAGCCGGCTCGTCAGCCTCGCCGTCTCCTGCTCGTGCAACGCCTGGTCGATTTCGAGTTCCGCCCGTTCTGCGGCGAGCCGCAGCCGGTCGAGCTCGGTGTCGGAGACGCTTTTTTTGTACTTCTCGACCGATTCCAAAGCCCGTTTCAGCTCGGCCCTGGCGACGTCTGTCGATTTGCGGGCGAGGCGGACCTTCAGGTCGTTGTCCGCCTGCTTGTGTGCGATTTCGTACTCGATTTTGGCCCTGTCGTGGGTCAAACGCACCTCGGCGTCTTCGATGCGCGCCACAATCCCCCCGGCTTCGATCATCTTCCCTTCGCGGACCTCGACGGTCGACAGCACCCCCTCGACCTTCGCCGGGATTTCCGCCTCTTCGATGACCGTGACCAGGGCCGATTCGATCACGGTGGCGTCGCCAGCGGATTTGTCCGAGGCGGGCTTCCCGGCGACGGACTTTGCCGCGGCGGGCTTTCTCGCGCCAGATTTGTCGATCTGCGCAGTCTGGCCGGACGCGGCGGCCAGGACGAGAAGCATCAGGCTGGCGAGTTTCATGTCAGAACAGCACTTTCTTCTGAATCATTTCCCAGAAACTGTGGAACCACACAAACCCGATTGATCTCCGGCCGCAATAAATTCGGGAAACCACGGTGGCATTCGGCCGCAGTTGCAGAATCTGCTCGCGATCGATGGCGACCGTGACCAGCACGCTGGCTTTTTCGGGGGGCCGCACGTCGGTGGCCAGCGCCACTTTCTCGATGGCCCCCCGATAAACGGCTCCCGGCTCGGTGGCGATCATGAACGAAACCGGCAGGTCTCGCTGCAGCGTCTGCCGGGCGGCGAGCACGTGCCCGACCCGATCGTCGGGAACCTCGGCTTCGACGACCCACGGGCCGCCCAGATCGGCCACCTGCAGCAGCACCTGACCGCGCTGCACGGGGCGAGCTTCCAGCGACTGCCGCACGTTCCACGTCACGACCTGCCCTGTGAGCGGGCTCCTGACGAAAAGATCTTCACGCTGTGCCGTCAGGACGGCATGCTGCTGATCGAGGCTCTTGAGCAATTCCCGGACCTCTTCCTCTTCGGCAGTCAATTGGTTGTATTTCTCGCGATCCGCTGCCGTCCGGGGATTGACGTCCAGCCGCGCCGCCTGCACGCTCGCCAGACGTTTCCGCGCGGTCTGCAGCTCTCCCAGAACCCGGCTCATCTCGAAGTCGAGCTGCGATCTGGTCATGACGACGAGGATCTCGCCCTCGCGGCACTCGCGGGCGTGCTCGGTGCGGACTTCCGACACGATGCCGTCGCTGCGTGCAAAGACGTCACGACGATTTCGCGGTTGCAGGACGCCGCGGGATTCGATTTCGAAGTCCGCCGGGACGAAGGCCAGTACCGCCACCGCCGCGGCAGCACCGGCCGCGACCGCCACGGTCTTCGGCAACCGGCGGGCCTCGACGAACCAGCGGCTGCGCTGCAGCGCCCGGACGAGACGAAAGAAGGGAAGGTTTTCGTGCTCAAGGGCGTTCTGCAGGGCCAGCTCGGCGTGCCGGCAGACCGCCGAGACTCTGTGCCGGTACGCTTCGTCGGGTCCGCCTCCGGCAAAGCGCTCGGCAATGAGGGCGGCCCCCGCGAGCGCGGCCTCGGCGGCGACCCCCGGGGCGGTGCCGGTTTTAAGTGGAATGATCGCCAGGGAGCGGGCGTGCGATTCGTCCTGCCAGGCATGGAGAGGGGCGGCGATCTGCGGGGCGAGGGGCTCCGCGTTCCCGGAGAACCAGAACGGCTCGCCCGCGGCGACGACCACGGAAGTCAGGGCCTCCAAACGTTGCACCAGACTGGACCGCCGGTCAAGAGTTTCGAGGCCGCTGACGGAGAGTAACCGGAATGTATTGCCCCGCCGGACGGCGACGCTCAGGCGGTCGCATTCGATCAGCCTCCGCCCCTCGTTGGCGATGGCACAGGCTGTCGCCGCGAGATCCAGCGAGGCATGAGCCGCAAGGGTGAACTTATCGGCGAGCTGCGTTTTGGCGGCCATCGCCTGCAAGACGCGGAGCCGCCGGCGGCGATGAAAGTCGGCGGCCAGTTCGCACAAGGCTTCCAGCAGCCGCAGGCAGCCCTGTTGCGAAGACGGCGCGGCGCCGGGTCGCTGCGCGACTTCCAGCACGCCGGCTCCCGGCCCGTCGTCCCCAAGGGCCAGGGGGCACACCAGCAGAAGAAAATCGGTCGGATTGGGAAACGGACCTGTCGCGGAGCCGGCGCGGGGGAGCACGATCCGTGACTGGCCGCTGTGGCTCACTGCCTCCAGCAGATCCTGGTGCGCGGGCTGTTCGGAGAGCGTTTCGACGAGGCGGCTTGCGCTCAGATCGACGCGAGAATCGATCTCCCAGGCGCCGGCGGGCGGACGGATCCAGACGGCGCCTCCGGCGGCGGCGAGGGCCCGCACGGCTCGATCGAGCATTTCGAGATGGAACGCCTGCGGGGGGCAATCGGACCTTGCCAGGCGCGCAACCTGATCGAGCAGGTCGTCAAGCTCATGCAAGGTGACGTCACCTGGCCGCACAGACGTCGATGAGGCTTCAGGAGCCATGGAAGGTATCATACAGTCGCTGCAAGACATTATCGACGCATTACTTGCGGTCGCATGTCCAGCAGCCGTGGGGGCCTCTCGGATAGAGCAACTCCGTTTGCCGGCCTCGCCGGCGCCTAGGCGATCTCGGCAAGATGTGCCGGAAATTCCGCTTCTTCCAACAATAACGATTCTATCAGATGTGCCGATTGTGCCGATGTATAGTAACGACTGCGCAGAGTCCGCTGGGCGCAGGGGGAAAGTCGCGGCGGCGTAGTCTTTGAATTGTCCGCGACCGCGACTGGCGTGGGCCGATCATCGTCGCGTTCATCGCGCCGATTCTGCCGACTCAACGGGCTCTTCGTGTCAGAGAATTA
>JBLMWR010000529.1:0-6577 GCA_050257335.1 Deltaproteobacteria bacterium
GGCGTCGATGGCGACCCGTTCCAGGCCGATGATCAGTGCCGACCCGGCCATCTGCGCCATGGCGGCCAGCTTTTGGCGAACTGCGGGGTCGCGGAGGCGACTGATTCGCAGTTCAGGATGTGCGGCCTGCAGCTTCTCGTCCGAAACATCGAGTGGAATATCCACCAGGGGCCACCGGAACATCGTTTCGGGCCAGATGATCAGGTCCGGCTGTTCCTTCACCGCCAGCCCCGTCAGATATTCATGCCGGCGCTGGATCCGCGGCCAATCCTGCGGGTCGTGCTTCACTTCCGACGTCACGTTACCCTGCACGAGGGCCACGCGCGGCCCGGGCTGAAACTCGCCGCCGCTCCGCCGGGCATAGCCGTATCCCAGGACTCCGGCAAAGACCGCCAGACATCCCGCGATCCGGAGAACCAAACCACGCTTTGAAACCACCTGAAGCCCCGCGGCGCCAGTGGAAGCAGGCGAGAACCCCAGGCGTCGGAAACACGTCGCGGGCAACATCTCCGCGATGCAGCCCCCGACGAGAGCGATCAGAAAGCTCACTCCGTAAGCCCCGACCAGATCGCTGATCTGAATCAGCTCGGTCCAGCGGTATTGCGTGTGCGCCAGGTAATACCAACTGAATCCGGTCATCAGATACCCGCGTAAAAGTTCCAGCCCCACCCACACAATTGGCGCCGCCAGCGTGAGGGGCACTCGCATCCGCCACACGGCCACGCGGGCGAGCCCCACGAAGAGCGGAAAATAAAGCGCCAGGTACAGGGACAGCGCCCCCCAGGCGACGTACATCGCCGGATGCCCCAGCCGCATCCATTGCAACGACATCACCCAGAACAGGAGCCCGCCGGCGAAGACCATGCCGTACATCCGCCGCGGCGGACTCTCGACCCGCACGAGCGCAAGCAGGGGAACCAGCGCCAGCCAAGCGAGCGGCCCGAAATCCAGCGGGGTGAACGCCCCCCACAGGAGGAGCGCCGTGAGCCCTGCGGCGACGAGCGCTCCGCGGGCGCTGGCAGGCGCGCAGCGGCCCGACGTGATGATCTCCTGCAGGCTGCTCTCACGGGACATCCGTGGCGGAGCTGATTTCGCGGGCAACATGGCAGTCACAGGCATCACAGTTCTCCGTCCCTGGATTCAAACTGAAATCTCACCACAAGAACACATCGACCATCGTTCCCGCAGGGTAAATCCGTTCTCCCTCGGGAAACAGCACCATCGCATTGGCCTCGGCCGTGGCGCACAGATCCGCAGAACCCACCCACCGCACCGGTTCGACGACGTTCCCCGTTTCAGTTGCTTCACACCACGCGGGATGGTACGTCGGCCGGGTGCCGCCGTTGAAATGATCTTTCTTCATACGCGCCCGCGTGGGCGTCGGTGCGGCGGGCTCGATCCCCATCAGCCGCCGGACCGCCGTCCCGGCGAACAATTCGCAGCAAACCATACTGCTAACAGGGTTTCCCGGCAAGCCGAATACGCAGCAGGGAGGTTGTCCGGCGGCGTGCTTTCCTTCCACATCCCCCGCGCCAGGTCCCTCCGGACGCTCCAGGACGCCGAACCAGACCGGCTGCCCGGGCTTCACCCGTACCTTGTGAAACACTTGCCGAACGCCGACCTCGGCAAGGACGGCCGGCACCAGATCCAGCTTGCCCGCCGAGACGCCCCCTGACAGAAGCAGCATGTCGCAGCCGAGTCCCCGGGCGATCCGGTCGGCCAATTCCGCGTGACGATCGCGGGCGATTCCCAGGGGAACGGGCTCGGCCCCCAGGCGGCGGAGCTGGGCGACCAGCATCGCTTCATTCGAATTGCGGATTTGCCCCGGACCGGGGACTTCATTCACTGGGACCAGCTCGTCGCCGGTAGCAAGCACGGCGACGCGCGGCCGGGGGTAAACGGCCACGGCGTCTTTCCCCAGTTCCGCCAGACAGCCTGTTTCCTGCGGACGAATCCGCCGCCCCGCATTCAGTACGCGTTCCCCTTTGCGGATCGATTCTCCCCGCTTCAGGATATTTCGCCCCGCCGTGAGGGGAGTCGTTTCCATGACCACCTGAGACGCGGAGGCCGTTCCGGTTTCGAGCCGCGTGTGCTCGACCGGTACGACGGCATCGGCCCCGGCCGGAATCGGCGCGCCTGTCATGATGCGGGTTGCCTCCTGCGCGCCGACGGGTCGCCGTGGAACCTGTCCTGCCGGCACCTCTTCGATCACCCGCAGCCTGGCCCGCCCCGTCGAAACGTCGATCGACCGCACGGCATAGCCGTCCATCAGCGCCTTGTCGAACGGCGGCGAGTCGAGATCGCTGAACACGTCTTCCGCCAGCACCAGCCCCAGCGAATCGGCCAGTGCGGCGCGAGCGGCGGGCAAGCGCTCGACACGCGCGATAATTTCAGCGATCGCTTCAGCAACGGTCAGCATTGTTCTCAGTCGCTCAGCGCCGACCCCGTTTCGCGCCGAGGCGCAGCCGAGGACCGGTTGACATCACGCGAAAATGTCTCTGTCTGCGCCTCGGCCCTGCACGGGGACTGCCTCAAGCGCCAGAAAATTCTTCAAGAGGTCGATCCCCGCTTCGGTCAGGAAACTTTCCGGATGAAACTGCACGCCGTGGACGGGATACCGGCGATGGCGGACTCCCATCACCTCCCGCGGCTGTCCGGGATCATTTGTCCAGGCGCAGACCTCGAGATCCTGGTGCACCGTGTCGGGCCGGACGACCAGGCTGTGATACCGCGTGGCGACGAACGGGTTCGGGAGCCCCGCGAAGATCCCCTTCGAATCGTGGTAGATCTCCGAGACCTTGCCATGCATCAGCCGGTCGGCCCGGTTTACTTCCCACCCGTACACTTCGCCGATGCACTGGTGCCCCAGGCACACCCCCAGAAGAGGCACTTCCGGCCCGTACCGCTCGACCACCTGCTTCGAGATCCCCGCTTCGCGCGGGGTGCAGGGTCCCGGAGAAATGATGATTCGTTCGGGACGCAACGCCGCAATTTCGTCCAGCGAAATCTGGTCGTTGCGGACAACGCGGACGTCGAGCGTCGAATCGATTTCCCCCAGCCGCTGCACGAGGTTGTAGGTGAACGAATCATAATTATCGATCAGAAGGATCATTTCCTGAATATCGCACAACCGGCGCAGCAGTTCCACCGAGGAGCGAAGCGCGAGCAGAGTTTTTACTCGCGAAACCGCAAGCGATCAGCTCAGACACAAGTCAATCGCAGGCCGCAATGGCTGCGCGCCACGCTTGCGGCTTCGCGCGTTCTCATCTGGCCCCCCTGCCCTTCGCTCAGCGATCACGACGTGACACCCGGCGCCCGACCTCACTTTCGACCGGAAGTCGGCGCGGGGATCTTGGCCGACGGCGGCGAAACCTTCACCGGCTCTCCCAGTCCCGCATCCGGCGGCTGGGGGACGGGCCCCTTCGCGCCAGGATTCTCCGGCGCGGCGGCATTGGGCGCGATCGACACGCCCGCGTCTTCCATCAGATAATTGACCGCCGTTCTCGCCGCCGCCAGTTCCCGTTCCAGACTCTTCCTGCTGCCGTGCGAGTTGGGATGCAGCCGCCGGCGGGCGAGCGCCGGGACACCTTCGTCAGTGACGACGTAGCGCGGCCCCCCCACGTGCACGCCCAGCAGCGGCAGCCTGACGGAAACGCCCCGGTCCACCATCACGGCGCGGCCCCCCGGCCCGCTCTCAAGCGGCACCTGAGACCGGTCGCCGTCTCCCCATCGGGCCACGGCTTGTTCGACCTGCGCCAGGTTTTCATTCATTTGCGCCGCCTGCTGGGCGAGAGCCTCGGTCTCGACGGGCCCGGCCCGCAGGGCGTCGCGCAGCGACCCGGCCTGTGCCCAAACCAGTTTCGCCGCCCGGTACGCCTGGGCATAATCGGGATTCTGCTGGTGATAGCGATGCATTTCCCAGCAGAGCGAATTCGACGTCTGGACGATCTGCGCCGCCCGCTCGTCAATTTGGATCGGATCGTCGATGACATCGACCGCATGCGCGGTGCCGGCCAGTATCAGGGCCGCCAGCATTCCCGCCACCCCGGTCGCTGCTTTCATTCCCTTGCATCGCGTTTGCATGACATTCTCCCCGGCCCGCATTGAAGGTCTACGTTTGTCTTGTCCATTATTCTACACAATATCGCCCATCCGGACAGACGGATTTGCATCGGGGAATTCCCGATCGTTCGTCATTCCGCCCTTCGCGTCGTCAAATCATACTTTCCCCCCGCCTCGACCGACGTGTAATCCGGCTCTCCTTCGGCCACCAGTCTGGTCTTGTCGAAAAAATGGACCTTGTTTTTCCCCATCACCTCGGCCACGTGGCCGCGGACGACGATCGCCGTCGCTTCGTCCAGCCCGATCCCGAGAAGCTGAGGGTGGGCGGCGACCACCTTGCTCAAATCGGCAAACCGTTTGCGCTGGGCGAAATGCTGGTCGATGGCGGTCCCCGGCAGGAAGGCGAAGCCGCGCTCGTAGCCGGGCGCCATCATCTCCTCATTCCCCAGCGGGCTTCCGCGGACGAGGTAGTCCCCCTGAATTGTCGCTCCGGCCGAGCTCCCCCCGATCACGCCGCCACGGCGGAGCACGTCACGAAAGGCTTCGACCGCTTTCGTCCCTTCGTAAGCGTCCACGAAGCGCCATTGCCGGCCGCCGCCGAACCAGATTCCCCGGGCTTCCTTGAGCACATTGAGAAACTCCGGGGCTTCGACCTCGTGCGGCCGGCGGGCGTTGAGGACCTTGACGTTCTTCGCCCCCGCGCGAGCCAGGAAATCGCCGTCACGGGGATGCTCCGGCAACGGATCGGGGTTGGCGGTGGGGAGCACGACGATCAACGACTCGGGCCCCCCTGCCAGCTCGATGAACTTCTCCGTCAACTCCGCCGGCATCTGCCCGCCTCCGACGATCACCAGCGCTCCCTGCGGGACCTCGGTGTCGCGCATCTTTTCAGGAGGAAACGTCGGCAGCGTGCGGTCGCGTGCGGCCCGCCTGTACATCGTCAGATCGGAGACGTCTCCCGCCTCGAGCACGACTTCTTTTGCCTCTCGCCCTCCGGCCGCCGCTACACAGACGGTAACGCTCGAATCTCCCAGACAGCGCAACGTCCGACCCTGGACGACGAGGGCGGTCCCTTCGTCCACTCCCAGTCCCACCAGTTCGGGGTGCACTGCCAGCGCCTCAAACAGGCGGGCCTTCCTGTTGCGGACCAGAAAATGCTGGTCGATGATCGCCCCGGGAATCAGCCCCAGGCCGTCCTTGTCATAAATCTTTCCGCGCACGATCATAACCCGCGACTGGCATGCCGCGCCGGCCGACGTCCCACCGACCACTCCGCCCCGCTCCACAACCGCGCACAGCTCTCTGGCCACGAGGGTCCCCGAATAGGCCCTGGCAATCTGCGACTGCTTCCCTCCGGTGATCCATACGCCGGTGGCATGCCTGATCGGCTCGACGAATTTCGGGTCGTCAGCCTCTTCGGGCGATCGGGTATGAACGATCGTAATCGACGCCGGCGCGCGGGCCTTCCAGATCTCGGCGACCTCCCGCCCGTCTTCGTCAATCGTGTCGTCTTCGCTGGCGGTCGGAATGATGACCAGCCGCGCTTCGTTTCCCCCCGCCAGATCGATGAATTTATCGCGGACCGAATCCGGAAGCCTGCCTCCGCCGCAGATAACGAGCGCCCCTTTGATTCCGTCGGGATCGATGCGCTCGGTGGTCGAGGCGGGTTCGGCGGCGCAGAGTGCCGGGAGACGCACGACGAACGGCGAGACCGCAAGCGTAGCGGCAAGCGTGACGATGAAGGAGCGCACACAACGGGCGGGACAGAGACACAGATCCCTCTCGTTCCCATGCTCTGCGCGGGAACGCGCGTCTCGACGCTCTGCGTCGCACCCCCTGCACCGCTCGTTTCGTCCCGCGATCACCACTCGGCCCATCGCATGCCTCCGCTGATTCGGGATGTATCAACCGGTCTTTTCTACTATCATATTACCGTGGCGGCCGGAACGAAATTCGGGCGAAGCAGATTTTTAAACTCGCCAGGACGATCGGCATGTTCAGAATTGCCTCAACCGACTTATTGATCGAGGTCGTGGGCACTATTCTGATTTTCAGCCGAATCGCGGGACTCGATCTGTTTGCCTGCGCCTACAAGTACCGCGGCTTGCGAACCCGCGTCCGGGCCAGCGCCCCGCTCGACGCAGCCCTCGTCATGCTTATCGTGCTCCTGGCGGCTGCTGCGGCGCTCTTGGTTGCATCATTCGCCGCTTGAACGAGCCGGGTCTTGTGAGTCGGCCCGATTCTGGCGCGGTAGCAATCGAACCAGGGCAAGCCGATTCCTCATCTCGCGAAGCGAGATGACTCCCTTTACGTCACCTTCTCAATCCAGATCGGCACCTGGACGTCGCCGATCAGGCCTTCTTTGACTCCCGCAGACGCGTGATCAAGGCGAGCAATCGAGTCGGCCAGCGTTTCGGAGTGGATGTAGTCCGACCATTCCGTGATTGCGGCGATCGCTTCCGCGTTGTCGGTCGCGCAGTAAATCCGAATCCGGTCTTGGATCTCAAGGTCGGCC
>JBLMWR010000530.1:0-3390 GCA_050257335.1 Deltaproteobacteria bacterium
CTCTCGCCCGCAGTGGAAGCCTGGGTGCGCACCTATTCGGCGGTGGGTAACCGTTCGCGCTATCTCTGGAAGTGGTGCCTCCACGGCGTCGAGCTGACGATGCTGCCCGGCGTGCGTCCGGAGCTTGTCGCCCACGTCAACGACACGAAACTGCTCTCGATCGTTCTGTGCGTCGTGTTCGACGACGTGGCCGACCAGCACGGCAACGGGCGGCTGCTGCAGACCATGCTCCATGTGACGCGCGAGGGGACGATGCCCGATGTGGAGGGCCTGACGCTCCGCGAGGCGCTCGTCGCGGACGTAACGTGGCGGTTGTGGCGCGACTATCGGGGGAGGATCGAGACTTACCCCTTTCACTCAATGTTTGCGGAACTGCTGCATTACGACCTCACCCAGTTCTTCAACACCATGCGCTATTCGCAGTTGCTGAACGGACAGTTGCCGCTGCTGAACCTCGCCGAGCATGATCTTTACACCTCGCACAACATGCAGATGATCAGTTTTTCGACGCTGGATCTGATGTGTTCGGCGGGGTTTGAGATGGACGATCTGGGCAAGCTGCGGGAAGCCATGTGGCACGCACAGTGCATGGGGCGAATCGGGAATCTGCTGAGCACGTGGCGTCGCGAGATCTCCGACCGCGATTTCACGAGCGGGGTTTTCGCCCGGGCGGTTTCCCGGGGAGACCTGACGATCGAACAGCTTCTGCAGGGCGATGCCGGCCAGATCGAGGCGGCCATTCTGCAGGGCGAGCACGAACTCTACTTTTACCGCCGCTGGCTCCATCATCGCGAACGGCTGCGGACCCGAGCACGTCAGATCCGCTCGATCGATCTGACGACGACCATGGACGGACACGACCGGTTTTTCCTGATGCATCTGGGAAGCCGGGGACTGATCTGATTCGCCCGCAGCCGACGTGGCTCTCGCCGGGCGCAGTTCGATCACCGAGGACAAGGGAATGAACATTCGGGCGCTCGAACGCTTTGGACCGCGGTACATCGTGCTGATGATGATCGTGAACCGCCTGGTGGCCTGCGTCACGGGCAGCCTGTGCGTGGTTTACGTCAACCTCACGTTCCGGCTGCCGGTCGATACGCAGCGCGATTTTGCCGTTGCCGCGGGCGCCGTAATTCTGGCGGCCGTCGTCGTCACGATTCTGATGGCCCTCTTTGAAACGCGCAACCTGCGGCACGTTCTGGGGCGGTTGCAGCGCGGGGAAGCCGTCGATCCCGCCCGGGCCGAATGGGCCGGCCGGGAGGCGGTCGTGTTTCCCGGGCGGCACGCGCGGAACGAGGCGCTGATCGACCCCCTCGTGACGATCGTTCCGCTATGCACGTTTCTTCATCTGACCGACGGCGTGCCCTGGAAGGTGCTGGTGCAGGTGGCGATCGCCGGTTTTCTCGGGCTGTCGGTCATCATTCTGCAAACGTTCTTCATGACCGAGCGCTGGCTGGCGCCCGTGATCCGTTACCTGCTCGACAGGCGCATCTCGATTTCCTTTGACTCACTGCCCGCCAGCCGCCTCGAGGCGCGGATGACTCTCTGCTTCAGCCTGACGATTGCGGTCACCGCCCTGATGATCGGCGCGCTGGCCAACCAGCGGGCGATGGAGATCGTCATTAATCCCGAGAAACAGGCCGAGGCCGTGGCCAGCCTGCGCGACCACACGCTGATCATTTCGGTCACGGCGGGGGCGATCGGGGTCGTCTTCGCGCGGATGCTCGCCAACTCGATCGCCTCGCGCACGCGCCTCATGGTCGAGGCCATGAAGCGCGTCGAACGTGGATCGTTTTCGGAACGCGTCAGCGCCACCGGCAACGATGAAATCGACATTCTGGCGCGGCGGTTCAACGCCATGGTCGAGCAGCTCGACCAGAACGACCACACGATTCGCGAACTGAACGCCGGGCTCGAGCACAAGGTCAGGCTGCGGACCCGCCAGTTGTCGAAGAGCAAGCGCTCGCTGCAGCGCTCCCTCAAGAAGCTCCGCGAATATGACCAGCTCAAGACCGACTTCTTTTCGAACATCAGCCACGAGCTGCGCACGCCGCTGACCATGATCCTCTCACCGGTGGACCGGATCCTCGAAGCGCAGCAGGATCTCCCCCAGAGGGTCGTGTCGCTGATGAACGTCGTCCGCGTCAACGGCAACCGGCTTCTGGAGCTCATCAACCAGTTGCTCGATTTCTCGAAGCTCGAAGCCGGCCGAACCCGGCTCGTCCCCACCTCCGTCGACCTCAACGCCCTGGCCCGCGAACTGGCCGTGGCCGCCGAGCCCCTGGCGGAGCAGCGCGGCATCCGCCTGAGTTTGAAACTCGACCAGCACCTCCCCCTGATCGCCGCCGATGCCGAAAAGATTGAAACGGTCCTGCGGAACCTGGCCTCGAACGCCCTCAAATTCACGCCCGCCGGAGGCGCCGTCGAGATTGAAACCAGGCTCGCCGACGACTGCGTAACGGCCGCCGTCACCGACACCGGCATCGGCATTGCCGAAGCCGACTACGGCCGGGTGTTCGAGCGCTTCGTGCAGCTCGACAGTTCGTCATCGCGGCAATATTCGGGAACGGGGCTGGGGCTGGCGCTGGTCAAGGAATTCGTCGAGCTGCATGGGGGAGAAATTCACGTCGAGAGCGAAATCGGACTGGGATCGCGATTCTGGTTCACGCTGCCGCTTGCCTGCCCGACGCTCCCCGAGGCGGGAGCGCCCGCCCAGCCCTCGGCCCCTGCGGCCCGGGCCAACCGCTTCGCCGAACTGGCCACAGTCAAGTTCCAGGCGCCGCCGCTGGTCGAAACGGCGGCGCTTCCTGCCGATGCGCCGCGCCTGCTCGTCGCCGACGACACCCCCGAAATGCGCGGTCTGATCGCCGAAATCCTTGCCGACCACTACCGCATCACCACTGTCTGCGACGGTGCCGAAGCTTGGGAAGCGGCCCGGCGCGATCCTCCCGATCTGATCATCTCGGACGTCATGATGCCGCGCGTCGACGGGTACGAGCTGTGCCGCCGGATCAAAGAGGATCCGGCAACGGCGGCGATCCCCTTCGTGATGCTGACCGCCAAAGCCGACCTGACGATGAAGATCGAGGGGCTCAACCGCGGGGCCGACGACTATCTGATGAAGCCCTTCAGCCCGGAGGAGCTGCGGGCCCGGATGCGCTCACTGCTGCGCGTCCGGCGGCTGCACAACGAGCTGGAAAAACGCAACGGCGAGCTGCAGACGACGCTGAGGGAATTGAGAAGCGCCCAGGCGCAGCTCGTGCAGTCCGAAAAGATGAGCTCGCTCGGGCAGCTCGTCGCGGGGCTCGCCCACGAAATCAACAATTCGATCAACGCCGTCTACAACGGCATCCAGCCGCTGCATGCCAGGGCCCGCAGGCTGGCCGAATC
>JBLMWR010000531.1:0-3537 GCA_050257335.1 Deltaproteobacteria bacterium
CACTACGGCAGCCACGGCACGGCCTGCCTCGACACCGCCGACGGTCATACGATCTGGGCCCGCCAGGATTTCCCCTGCAATCATCACCGCGGCGCCGGTTCGTCCCCCATCGTGGTCGACAATTTGCTGTTCCTCACGTTCGACGGCTTCGATCAGCAGTACGTCGTCGCCTTGGACAAGACGACGGGCAAGACGGTCTGGCGACGGGACCGTAACATCGATTACGGCACGGACAACGGCGATCAAAAGAAGGCTTACGGCACGCCGACGGTGATTACGGCCGACGGCCGGCCGCAACTGGTCAGTCCCTCGGCAGGCGCGACGATCGCTTACGATCCCGCTACCGGCGAAGAGCTGTGGAAGGTGCAGCACGGCGGCATGAATGCCGCGGCCCCGCCGCTGTTTGGCCAGGGTTTGATCTTCGCCAACACGGGAGACGGCGGCTTCAAGCAATTCGCCGTGCGTCCGGGCGGGCAGGGCGACATTACCGAAAGCCACGTGGCCTGGAAGTTCCAGCAGGGCGTGCCTTCGCGCTGCGCGCCACTCCTGATCGACGACCTGCTTTACATGCTCAACGAGGCCGGCATCGTCACCTGCCTCGACGCCAAGACGGGCAAGGTCGTCTGGAAGCATCGCCTGGGCGGCAACTTTAGCTCATCGCCCCTTTACGCCGAAGGCCATCTGTACTTCAACGGCGAGGACGGCGCCAGCCACGTGATCGCCGCCGGCCGCAAGTTCAAGCTGCTGGCGACCAACCATCTCGACGCCGGCTGCATGGCCACGCCGGCCATCGCCGGCAAGGCGATTTTTCATCGCACGAAGACGCACCTGTATCGCATTGAGGAACAGTCGCGCGCGGCCGCGGGGGAATAACTTGCCAAGTCATTAACAGACGGGGGCCACGTTCTCTCCCGCCAGCCGGGGCAGTTTACCGGCTCGCTTGACCGTAAATTGTGGCTGTTTGAAAGTGTGGCTGTTTGGTTGTCCCTCCGATAACCGTTTTACCGCAGCCCGTAGTTGGCGTCATGGCGACGACCGGTGATCGCCGTTGTCGCCAGGGCTGGTGAGTTCTTGCGCCACACGGAAGCCCACGTCTATTTTGTAAGACTCAGGATCGATCCAGCCGCGTTTGCCGGGGCGCAAATGAAGAAGCGGAACTCTGAAGCTTCCGCCTCGGATGTCGCGGTAGGGTCCGGTGGAGGGAACGAGGGGATCGCGGACGTCTCCGCGAGCATATTCGGCGTAACCGTCGAGACACCACTCGGCGACGTTCCCTTGCACATCGCAGAGGCCGAAAGCATTGGGGTTCTTCAGGCCGACCTCGTGGGGCGACGAAGTGTTGATCCAGGCGCGCTCGGCAAGGGTCGTTCGAGGGCCGGCCCAAATGTCCCGCGTTCCTGCTCGGATGACGTATTCCATTTGAGCCTCGGTCGGCAGCGAGTACGGCATCCTCTCTTTCTGAGACAACCATTTGCAGAACGTGACGGCATCCTTCCATGTCACCATCATCACCGGATGGCGGTCTGAATTGGCGAATCCGTGTTCGCCGTTCCAGGAGATGACCGGAGTCGCGCCGGGCTTGGCCGCTGCGGCCGCGCTTTCCGCTTCGGTCACGTACCCGGTCGCTTCGACGAATTGTTTGAACTCGCCGCGCGTGACTTCGTATTTCCCGATGGCGAACGGTTTCGTAATGCGGACGCGATGCTGAGGCCGCTCGTTTTCGAACAACTTGGCGAATCGGGTCCCCTCGGCTTCGGTCTTGGCTATTTCCGCATGTTCCGCATCGCTGCACCCCATCAGGAACTCGCCGGGCGGGATGAGCACCATCTTGGCGCCGATGGCGTTGGTCGTTTCCACCTTCGTGCCCAGGTACTTCGCCCAGGCCTCCTGATCGGCGCGGGCTTGCTCGGCGTCGAACGGGGCGATGGCCAGCGGGGGCGCGCGGGAAGTCTTCAGGGGGGAAGCGACCGGATTGTTCGGCGCGGCCGCAGCGACGCGGCGGGCCGTCCCCGCCGCAGTTTGCGGTCGCTCGGCAACCGTTTCCGGCGACCTGCGGGAGAAGATCGCGATCGTCGCCAGCAGTAGCATGAGGCCGCCAACCGCTCCGCTGAGCACCCGCCAGTCGGTCCAAAGCGGCGCTCCGGCCTTTGCCCGAGACCGACGGCGCCAGGCGCCCTGCGAGGCGAGCGTCTCCAAGGCGCCAGGGGCGGGCTGAGTCGTCCGCGCAGGTTCGGCCTCCGCGGCAATCGTCCGGGCGTCGCTCGCTCGTGACGGGGCGGCCGAGGTCAGGCCACCCTCGTCCAGAGCATTCAAAAAGGCAGCCAGGCTTTCCGAGGCGTCTTCCTCGCTCGCCGCCGGCTTCGCCAGCAGCGCAGTTCCCGTGGCGTCCGATCGGCAGGTCTCCAGGTCGTGAATCACTTCCGCCATCGTCTGGTAGCGATCGTCCGGATTCTTCGCGACCATCTTCTCGAACACCACCTGCACGTTCTCGGACACGTCGGCCCTCGCGTCGCGCAGCGAGGGGATCGATTCCCTCTGGTGGGCGAGCAGCCGAGCGGCCAGCGTCTCCCCGGAATAGGCCGCTCGTCCCGTCGCTAGGAAGTAGAGCGTGATGCCGAGACTGTAAATATCGCTGCGGGCATCGGCCGTCTTGGTGCTCAGCGCCTGCTCGGGGGACATGTAATCGACCGTCCCCATGATGATTCCGGTCCCCGTTAACTCTGCCTGGGTTCCCACCTCGGCCGTGTCGGCGAACCGGGCCAGACCCATGTCGAGGATCTTGACCGTCCCCTGATCGTCGAGCAGCAAGTTTCCCGGCTTGATGTCGCGATGGATCACGCCCCGCTTGTGGGCGAAATCCAGACCTCGGGCCGCCTGGATCACGCAGTCGATCGCTTGCCCGATCTTGAGCGGGCCTTGCGTCTTTACGATCGATGCCAGGTCCCGCCCTGCGACGCACTCCATGACCAGCACGAACTGGCCGTTGATTTCATCGGCATCGTAGGCGGCCACGATGTTGGGATGATTCAACTGCGCAGCGGCGACGACTTCGCGCTGAAACCGGGCAATGGCGGCCTGATTTGTGACCATCTTGGCCGGCAGCACTTTGATGGCCACGTCCCGCTGCATCCGCTGGTGGCGGGCCTTGAGAACAATTCCCATGCCTCCCTGGCCGAGTTTGTCCAGGATCAGATAGTTGCCGAGAACCAGGGCCTTGGCTTTGCCCGCGTAGCACTGCTGGGCCTGAAAGGCCGAGATCTTTTTCCGCTTGACCAATAACTGCGCGAGCTGTTTGACGTCGGGCGGATTCTGGCGCGTGCGCGCCTCCTCAACAACCGTGTCAACTTCGTCGGCCGTCAACAGACCCGAGTCAACGACTTGCTTTCTGAACTGCTCGAGTGATACCGCCATGCGCACTTCGGCCGCAACGAGGGATCGGAAACGGTATGTCCGGAACACATTTTTCCGGCGTGGACATCCGCTCCCGACATTTGCCAAGATACCCGCTCAATGGAGCAATTCCTACGGCCAAACCGG
>JBLMWR010000532.1:0-5325 GCA_050257335.1 Deltaproteobacteria bacterium
GCGGACCACGAGCCCTGTGGCCACCTCCCGGCTGGTTCTTGCATTTCAAGCCGCGCGAAGCAACCTGGCGACCGGCAAATGCGCGTGCCCGTGAAGGTGTGCGACTGCAATTTCGAATCGAGCGCCGGGCTTGCCAGCGACAAGCGCGTGCGCTCATGCCGGGATTTTAGCCGGCGGGAAGCGGGCGAGGGAATGGAAGTTCTGGTTCTGGCGCCGCCGGCCATCTTGACATCGTGTCGAAGCCAGCGGCGCACCGCCGCCGGATTTGTTGAAAAGGATGTCAGCCGTGTCTGTCGGCCCGTGACAGAGTGTTCACAATTCAACCGGACAACATGAAACGCAAGCCGATTTTTGCCTGCGCGCAACTGAATGCCCGGATCATGCCGGTGGCCCGCGGCGAGCGATTCGAAACGCCGCTGGCGGAAGCACTGGCGGAAAACGGCCTGGGGGAGGTCGGTGGGGGCGGGACCATGCAGTTGAAAACCGGCGAGATCGAGTATTGCGGGATCGGTGTCGACCTCTTCGACGTGGAAAAAGGAGGGCGGTTCGTCTGTGATTTCCTGACCGCGCGCGGGGCGCCGAAAGGTTCGAAGCTGTGCTGCGAATACCAAGGAAAGGATGTTGTATTGCCGTTCGGTACGGGGCATCAGCGAAGGAAATGCAAAAGACGATCGCGCCTTTCATGGCCGAATATCCGCTCTGCCAGCGAGCCCGGATTGAGACGATCGCCTGACCGCGCAGCCGTCGAAGGACAGTGACTGTGAGCGACAAGGATCAGATGGAGCGGGCCGATCGACAAGCCCTGGTTTGTCGAAATCCACCGCAACTGACAAGCACTGTGTGGCGGGCACCTCCGAAACCCGTTGTCGCCGGCTGACCCACAGTTATTGTCCGATGCAGGCTTAAACCACGTTCCTGCACTCGTCTCGGCGGGGTACAATCGCCGGAATGGGAACGCTCCTGCTGATCTTTGGCGCAGCACTGGCCGCCTTTTCGGTCTGGCTGACGGTGCGGATCGTCAAGCGTCACGAACGCTGGGCGAAACGAACCGCAGCGGCGATTCTCGCAGTCCTGATCCCTTACGATTCGAATCCGAGTTGCCGGGGTCGTAATCAGAGAGGGTCGGCTCCTGGTCCAACGGCCGCTCGAAGATCCGGATGCCTGTTTCGCGTTCATTGGCGGTGAGTATCAGATTGGCGACACACTTGAGTCCCGGCTCCGGAGCGAGTTCGAAGAAGAGACGACAGCTCGGGTCATCCGGGCCGAATACAGGTTCGCAGTTGAAAACCACTTTGTGGCCTCTGGCGCCCCTGGGTAGTTCGTGACGCGATTGCAGGAGGCGAATTTCGACAACTGCGGCATTTGATTGTCCCGCCTCCAGCAATACGCCTGACGGTCCTTTTTTGAGCGGGCCTCCCGTCCCGAATCCCGGCCGCGGCGTGTCGCGGACGGGGTGGGAGGGGAGTTCTACAGCGCGGTTGAAGAAGTTCACTCGTCCTCGAATTGCACCTGCTTCCACGAGCCGAGGGGCGCGAACGGATCATCCTCGAAATCCATGTCGTCGCAGCGCCACGCGGCCGTCCCAGCGCCAGATATTTCCGTCGTTTTTTGGCAACTGTTGACGGCCTGCAACGGGACGCATTTCGCTGCATGGAGATTTCGAGACATCCTGCCCGCAGCGTACGCAACTCCAGCAGAGCGAGCGAACTCATTCCCGAATTTTCAGAGCGCGAAGTGACGAATTCTTGATTGGAGCGGGGTTCAACCTACGTTTGAGCAACCGCAGACACGTAGTGGAGTTGGGGGTGGCCTGGATCGTACTGATCACCTCGTAAGGCGCCTCTCGAAATTCGACGGACGGAAGGTCGAGTCATGAACTTCGCCAACCTCGACACCGGGAACCAAGTGCTACTGGCCGCCGCGATTCTGGCCTTTGTGGTCGAGCGAATCGTAACTTTCCGCCAGTTCCGGGACTAAGTCGTTTCTCGACCTGAAATGCCTTAGGCCGGGAGCATTAACCATGAACATATTGCCTATTCTCAGCGTGCTGTGTATCGCGATCATCGCGGTCAATCTTCCCCATCGACCGCGTCGAGTTCGCCGCGCTCTGCACGTGCGGTTCTAAGCCGCGATGCTGCAGTTATCGTGTGCGTCGTGCTTGTCGCCGGTACGGTAGTGCTATGCGCTGTCGCGTCCCTGACGTGGTGGGCAGCAGCGCCGCGCGGGGGTAATGAATTGTTCGTTGCACGTGCTGGCAATGTCGCGGCGATTGCTGCCGCTGTTTCCGCACTTGCAAGCTTCACGCTCTGCGGGGTGTCCATTTGGTCCGGGAACACACCGCCGCAATCCCTTTTGTGGTGCTTAATTATATGGTTCCTCACCGAAATTCGTGGGTAGAAATCGGCTGAGTTGAGGATTGTCTGGTCAAGGAAAGAACGACTGAGACCGAGGCCCAACTGCGTGGACTGCCGCCCGGCTCGTTCGGGACCCGGGGCCGCAAGCCCGCCTGCCCGAGACCCCGGTTTGCGGCCTTCCCCAACGATCCGGGCGGCTGGCGTTCGCGCCAGGCGCCCTGTGCGAGTGAGGCCGGAAGAAGGGGATCAGGAGCGGAATTGAAGAGGCACCCTGAGGTCTGTTCGGTAGGATTGAGTTTGCAAAGACCTAATCCACATGCCGAGAGACACTCAGGATGCAACTGCAGACGATCCTCAATCGCGTCGAGAAAAACAAGTCGTTCGTGTACGAAAATGTCCGCTTTGTGGACCAGCCGGGAGGAATGGAGTTGGAAGTGACGATTGTTCCACGGGCGAACAGCCGGCCGATCTGCTCGGGATGTCGGCGGAAGCGGCGGGGATATGACCGCCTGCCAGCCCGACGGTTCGAGTTTATCCCGTTGTGGCAGATTCCCGTGTTCTTCGTGTATGCCGTACGACGGGTGAACTGTCCGCAGTGCGGGGTGACGGCGGAAGAAGTTCCCTGGTCGCGCGGCAAGGAGACGCACACCCTGACGTACCAATGGTTCCTGGCCGCGTGGGCCCGACGGATGAGTTGGCAAGAAACGGCGCGGGTCTTCCGGACGAGTTGGCAGAGTGTGTTTCAAGCCGTGAAACATGCGGTTTTCTGGGGGTTGGTGCATGACGCCTGGCGGAACGTACGCACGTTGGGAGTGGATGAAATCGCCTGGCGGAAAGGGCACTCGTACCTGACGGTGGTGTATCAGCTCGACGAGGACCGGAAGCGGCTGTTGTGGATCGGCCAGGAGCCCTCCAAGGCTGCCCGCGGTGATCATTGACGGCGAATGACAGACGAACAGGTCTCGGACGACTTCAACAGACGATGCATTCTTCACACTCAGACCGAAAACCCGAGTGACAGACCACGGTCCGTTGAATTCAAGCAAACGACACTTGACGAGCAACGGTTTTTCATAGAAGTGGCGCCCGGCGCTGTTCAATGCTTGTCGCCTGTGCTCCGCATCCGCAGACCCTATGAGAGAGTCTGCGGCCGATTCGCTATCGCGCGCTATTGACTTGACGAACGAATTCGCTACATTGGCTCGATCTGGCGAATTCGTTCGTCACTTGTGATCAGGAGCCCAGCAGCAAGGCGCGACCCGTTTCTCCGCAGCCGACGGAAGTCGAGCTGCAGATCCTCAGAATCCTCTGGCAACGCGACGGCGCAACGGCCCGCGAAATTCACAATCTTCTGGCCGACGTCGAGGAGCGTGACAGAACGTACTCCACGACGGTCAAAATGCTGTCGGTGATGCTCGACAAAGGGCTCGTGCGGCGCGACGAAGCGGCGACTCCGCAGATCTATCGGGCCGCTTCCAGCCGGAAAATCACGCAGCGAAAAATGCTTCGCGACCTGATCGAGAAAGTCTACGACGGCTCGGCACTGAGCCTGGTGATGCAGGCCCTGTCGAGCACCCGCGCCACTCCCGAAGAGCTGGCCGAAATCCGCAAGATGGTCAACCAGCTCGAGGAGCAGCAGCGATGAAAACCCTGTCTGTCGCAATCGCTTTTGCAATCGCCGCAGTGGCCGCCTCCCCGGCAACCAGCCCTTGGCCGGTCTGGATTGAGCGGCTCGGCTGGACTCTCGTCCATTCGGTCTGGCAACTGGGAGGCGTCGCTCTCGTCATGCGGCTGGTCGACGCCTGGGCACGCCCCGCTTCGCCGCGACGGCGGTATCTTATCGCCGCGGCGACGCTGGGATTGATGCTGATGATTCCGGCCGCGACGTGGCTGCTCTGGGCCCCGCGGAGCGTTTCGGCGTTGCCGTCTGCCACACCAGAACCGACCGCGGCCCGGCAGTCCTCGCGGTCGTTGGCATCAGAGGCCGGCGTGTATGACCCGCAAACCAATCTGCCAGTCGACCTCGGGAAGCTGCGCATCGAATCCGAGGCGATGCCGCTCTCAGCCGCGGACGGCCCTTCGCAATTCGAGTCGCGCGCCGAGAGCGATGTGGCAGTTGCCACTTGCCGAGAGGCTGAGCGGCTGGCATCCCTGCGGGTGGAACCTCGTTCGGCCTTCGAACCCTCTGCAGCGGCCGCTACCGGGTGGATCGACCGAATTCAGGCAGGCATCGAAGGTCGCCTGGAGTGGCTGGTCTGGTTCTGGCTGGCCGGGGTGGCTCTGTTTTCCTGCCGGCCGGTGTGCGGCATCTGCAGCGAGTGGCGTTTGCGACATAGAGGACGATCGCCTGTGGCGGACTCAGTTGAAGAAACATTGCGGCGCCTGGCGCAGCGAATGGGAATCACGCAGGCGATCACGATCGCCCAGTCGGCATTCGTGCGCGTCCCGCTGGTGATCGGTTACCTGCGTCCGCTGATTCTGCTGCCGGTGGGGGCGCTGGCCAGGCTGACACCCGCGCAGCTCGAGGCGATCCTGGCGCACGAGCTGGCCCACATCCGTCGGCACGACTGGCTCGTGAACGCGCTGCAGGTGCTGGCGGAAACGGTCTTGTTTTATCATCCGGCGGTGTGGTGGATTTCACGGCGCGTGCGACAGTCGCGGGAACTGTGCTGCGACGACACGGCGCTCGAGCTGCTCCCCGACAGAGCGGTGTTTGCCCGGGCGCTCTTGATCCTCGAGGAATTCCGGCTGCAGGGGCCGGCCTTCTCCGCATCCACGACCCTGGCGGCGACGGGTGGGCTGCTTTCCGCCCGCATCCGCCGTCTGCTGCCTGCGCCCGCGGGAGCGCGAAGCGCGGCGCGAGGCAGGTGGTCCGGGGCGGTGCTGTTGATTGCCCTCGGATTGAGCGGCGGCGTTTCGCTGCTGGCCAGGCCCCCGGCGAAGCCCGTCGAGGCGGAAGAGTCTGAGGACG
>JBLMWR010000533.1:0-5833 GCA_050257335.1 Deltaproteobacteria bacterium
GGATCGTCGGGACTGGCGGCGAGCGCGGCGCGGCATTCGCCGACGCCGCCGGCATCGGCCGCCGCGGCCCGCAGATCAAGCTCGGCCTTGATGTTCTCGGCTTCCGGTTCGAGAAAACCGCGGGCTTCGAGCTTCGTGATGATCTCTCGCGCATCGGCGTTGCGATGCTGCTTGGCGAGCATGCGGGCCAGCTCGATGCGGATCCGGTCTTCGTGCGGAGCCAGCTCGAGGGCTTCGCGGTATTTCGCCTCGGCCGCCGCCACGTCTTCCTGCTCGAGCTTGCGGGCTTCCTGCAGCAGAAGCTCGGCCGGCGAGGGTTGAAACTGGGCGAGCCACTGCCGGATCTGGTCTTCCGGGAGCGCCCCCTGGAACTGATCGACGAGCTGTCCGTTGCGGAGGGCGAAGACGTGCGGGATCGACCGCACGCCGAACGCCTGGGCGAGCCCCGGCTGCTGATCAACGTCGATCTTGACCAGCAGGAACTGGCCGGCGTATTCATTGGCGAGGCGCTCGAGGACAGGCCCCAACTCGCGGCACGGGCCGCACCACGTGGCCCAGAAATCGACGACGACCGGAAGCTCCTGCGAGCGCTGCAGCACGTCCTGATCGAAGTTCTGCTCGGTCCCGTCAATGATCCACGGCGAAGAAGCGGAAAGGCTCATAGTTGCATGAGTGTCCCAGTGTAAAGATGTTTTTTTGCGAGTGCTGAGTTTAACACGCTCGCGCTCGCGGATGTAGTGAGCGGCGTCCGCCAGAAGGTGACCGGATGCATTTGCCTGGCTGGAATCCAGTCGTCTGCCTTCGCGAGCGGAGGGCGTAAGCCTCCTGGTTGGTGCAAAAGTCACGACACTGCATTTCAACTTCGAGCACCACGCGGGCTAATGCTGGCCAAATGGGACTCATTTCACGGAGTCGGATGTCGTAGGACGGCCCTTCCGGGCCGTCACCAGTCACAGACGGCCCGGAAGGGCCGTCCTGCAATCTCTTTCTGCTGGACGCGAGAATTCTTCGTCGACTCTTCAGTCGTTTTTTGACGCTTTCGACCCTGTGATCGCTCCAACTCAAAGCGCCGTTCGGCGACGATGAACTCTTCCACGCGCAGGATGACCCGGTACGATCCGGGTGGCAGCTCGGGCGTCAATTCAAAGCCGTTGACTGTATAGCTGAATCCCGGATCGAAGTGATGCGTAAAGCGGGCGCATTCCCGGCCGTCGGGGGCGATCAGCAGGCCTTCCAGCTCGACGGCCGGATGCGGCATCGGCATCTGCGTCAGGACGAAGGCGCACTGGCCGATCCGGAATCTGTCCGACGAGCCGAACACCTGGTTGCCGCCAAAGCGGCTCCCGAGCTCGACGCGGTGGAAGTAGTCTTCCCAGGCCGGCGGCCGCTCGGCCAGCATCTCGGCGAAGTCGCCGGCGGAGACTTCCTGCAACGGCGGAAGCGACCGCCGGCCGAAGACGCCGTACCAGTCGCACGAGAATTGAATCGCGCACCCCGCCGCGACGAATGCGCCCGCGGCGAGCAGATGGCATGCGGCAAGCAGGATGGGCTTCCAAGCCCGTCCGTGCGAATTCGGGCTGGCTTGGAAGCCCATCCTGCGGAGTTGCGCCGCGGCCGCTGCCACGCCACCAACTCGCTCGCACAATCGTCGTAGTTGCGCCAAGTCCCCCTCCTCCAGAAGCGCCGGCAGGGCCGCGAACATCACCGGCGAAAACATTCCCAGGCTCAGGAGCCACCCCATCGCCGCATGGACAACGAACGCCAGGCCCACCAGCAGCAGCCGCCACCGCGGGAGCCAGACCAGAATCGGAAAGGCGATCTCGAACAGCAGCGTGGCATGGCTCAGGAGCAAGGGGACGTGCCGCAGCGTCGTCAGCCACATTCCGAAGCGCCCGCCCCCCCAGCGGTCGTCGAGCAGCGAGAACATGAGCAGATCGCCGTTGGCGAATGAGGAGGACTTGAATTTTGTGATCGCGGCCCCGGCGTATACGAAGCAGACGAGGATCTGAATCAGCCGTCGTGGACAGGCGCACGATAACAGGCACGCCTCCCCGCGGCGGGGATGATTGAAGCGGGCGTCCAGCGACCACGCCGCCCCGCAACGGGAGAAGCCCAGTAACAGCAAGATGTGCAGGGCCAGCACGAAATGCTTGCCGAAGGTCGCCGCGACATCCAGCGGCGCGAGCCACAGCGCGAGGAAGAACGCCGTTGCCAGACTTGTTCGCGTATGCCAGCCGATCGTCACCGACGCCAGGGCAAATACGAAAAGCGTGTGGGCGACGATGGCGACGCGCGGCCCGGGAATCGGGGCTAGAAGGATCGGCTCGACGCGAGGAAGGGGACGGGGACGGGAATCGTCGGCGGGATTCGAACCATCCGCATGCACTTCAATTTCGCGCACGAATGTGGGAATCGCCGGCCCGAAAGTGGAATAGAGCTCAACGGCGTACCGCCAGTGGCAGAGCGAATCCGTGAGAAGCACGAAACCGAGCACGATGCGGACCAGCGCCGCGAGTCGCGGGCTTTCGGGCGCGAAGAAAAAGACCCTCACGACCCGTCTCCGGCTGGCAGATCAACCTGGGAGCCCTCGGCGGGAACGTCAAATTCGTCGATGAGCCGCCACGCGACCCGATCGGGCTTCGGCGTTCCGGCCCAGGCTTCGTACAGATCAGCGGGATAATTGTATTTGGAAGGCCAATACTTCTCGAACAGATAGACGTGCGCGACCGGATCGGAGAGACGGCTTGCGCCGGACAGCCTGACGATCTGCTCGACAGAGTCCCGGTAGGCGAGTCCTCTCGCATCCAGCTCGACGTGGGTCAGGTCGCCGTGGACTCCGCCCCGATACTGCTGGAACGGGGAGGGATGCAACTGGACATACTTTCCGGCGGCGGTTTTGTCGATCGCCACCCGTCGCAGCGAGCGCGTGTTGTGCGACGGGAACATGTCCCAGGTGAAGAAATACGAGAGGGGAAAAGGCGCGGCGTCCCCCAGGACGCTCTGCAGCAGGAATCCGCCGAGTGCAGTGAGATAGGCGGCGGCCGCCAGAATGCAGACAATACGTTTCGCGGCCGCCAGGGACGTTGGACACCGTTTCAAACCGTGCCGGGCGTCGAACATCGCAGAAGCCCACGTCCCCAGCGAGGCAATTGTCAGCCAGCTCGATTCAGTCCGCCAACTGGAACTCGACGGTGTTTTCACCCTTGCGCATCTCGACGCGAAGGGGGGTGACATCGGGATTCGAGTATTTCGCGGGAACTCCCCGCGCCGTCACGGCCACGCGATATTGGCCAGTGACCACAAACGGCGCCAGATCGGAAATGCGCATGACGAATCTTCCCTCGTTGTCCGACTTCCCGGAAGCCGCGCGTCCCGCCTCCCCCTCGAACAGGACGGCGGCATCGCCCAGCGGCTTGCCGTTGAGGATGATTCTGCCGCTGCAGCTCCCGGTCTGGATCGTGGCAATCCGGTATTTGTGCGGCGCCGGGCGGCTGCTCGCCAGGATCTGGCCTTCGATCTCCCGGGCCTCCTCCTCATGCTTTGCGATCCGCTGTTCCATACCCTCGACTTTCTTCGTCTGGGCTTCCAGATTCTTCGCGGCCTCGGCATTGTTGGGGTCGGCCTTGACCTGCCGCTGCAGGCGGTAGAGTTGCTGCATCTGCGACCATTCGTTGCGAAGGTTTCTGACCGGGCCGGCGTTGCGCTTCTTGTTGAGTTCGGCGATCTGCAGTGCCTGTTTGTATTGCGGAGTGCGCGGGTTGTCTTCGAGCCCGATTCCCTGCGCGAGGCCGGCGGAGGAATAAACGCCCACCGGGTCGCCGTCAATTCTCAGTTCATATCCGCCGGATGGCAGTCCCGAGATGGCGAGCGACTCGCGGCCGAGAACGTGGCCAAGGTAGAGCATTTTGGCGGCGCTGGCGGCCTCCGCGGGGACGACAAAGGGAAGGGCCGCAGCGTTCCATGCGAATTCGACCGCGCCGTCAGTCGCTTTGAGGTCCGAAAGTTCACCTCCGGCCGCCTGAACCGCGGGCGTGCCGCTCGCGTCGATCGCGATCCGAACATCTCCGACGACGCCGGGCGAATCAAGATCACGGAGCAGCGCGAAGGCCATCACGAGCTGTCCCGGCGGGTCGGGATGGACGGCGTCCTTGATGAGCGTAAAGTTCGGATCGGTTTTACGGGCCGCCAGCGTCAAATTGTTGAGCGGGCTGTACATGTCGACAAAGCCGGCTCCGCTTTCGACGGCGGTCTCCCGCAGCCAGGCCCCGTAGTAGGCGAGGGTCGAGTTGTAGAGTTCCAGCCGACCGGCCGGCGCATTGGGATCGCGCATGCGGGCCGCGCGTGAATCGTACATCGTCGGCGTCATCAGGATCGGCACGGCGCCGATCTCGCGAATCTTTCCGACCAGCTCGGTCATGTCGGTGCGATACGTTTGAAACGTCTTGTCGTCGTAGGGCTGATAACTGCCGTCGTTCATTCCCAGAAGGACGGTGACGTATTTCGGTTTGTAGGCCGCCACATCGCGGTCGAACCGGTCGAGGGCGTCGCGGGCCCTGGCCCCCCCGACCCCGGCGTTGTGGAATTTGATTTTCAGGTTGGGGAACCGTGTGTAGTAGTAGTCCTCGACGTACTGCGTGTAGAGGCACTGGTGGGTAATGCTGTCTCCCAGAAAGACAACGCTATCGCCGGCCGAAAGATCGAGGCGCGCGAGAGGCGCTTTGAATTCCTGGGCACTGGCGGTCGTCGCCAAGAGACCAAGCCCGGCGAGGATCAAGCAGGGCAGGAAACGGGTCATCGGATGGACGCGCATGGTGCAAATTCCTTGAGGGCGATTGAAAAACATCGAAATCGGCCGATGTCTGGAACTGAATCTCGCGTGGCGACGGCTGACGTTTCCGAATTGAATTTCTGAAATTCCCGTTCCTCTCTTTGGCGACAGACGCGGATTGATAGTGTAAACTCACCCCCTGCCGGCAACAACGATGTTCAGCAGGGAGGAACGCTCACGTGGCGCACCAGCTCGACGAATTGCAACAAAAGCAGCTCCGGCAGGCCGAGGAGCTGCTCTTTTCCGGGCCGCAGGAAGTCGGCTTCGCGAAGGAGCTGTTCTTCGGACGCTTTCTGCACGACGCGATCATTCCCTATCCACGGCTGTCTGCCGGCGAACAGGCGGCGGGTGACGCCGCCGTCAGGGATGTCAGGAATTTCGTCTCGTCGCACATCGACCCGGCACTGATCGACAAAAACGCCGACATTCCACTCGAGACCGTTCGCGGGCTCGGGAAGGCGGGCGTTCTGGGGGCGACGATTCCCCCGGACTTCGGCGGCCGGGGGCTGTCGCAGCAGAACTACTGCCGGATGATGGAAGTGATCGGCGGACACTGCGCGGCGACGGCCGTATTCGTGAATGCCCACCATTCGATCGGACTGCGGGCGCTGCAACTATTCGGGACTGAGGAGCAGAAGCGGACGTGGATGAAGCTCCTGGCGAGCGGCGAGAAAATCGCCGCTTTCGCCCTCACCGAGCCCGAAGCCGGTTCCGACGCCGCCAACGTGCGAACGACCGCCACACCGTCGGCGGACGGCAAGGGGTTCGTTCTCAACGGCCAGAAACGGTACATCACCAACGGCGGCATCGCGCAGGTGCTGACCGTCATGGCCCGCACTCCGGATCCGTCAGACCCGGACGGCAAGGTCACGGCCTTTCTTGTGACGCCCGAAATGCCTGGCTTCGAAGTGGTCGAAGCCCGCATGCCCAAATGCGGGATTCGCGGAACAGCCACGGCGCGACTCGCCTTCAAGGACATGTTCGTCCCCCGCGAGAACATCCTCG
>JBLMWR010000534.1:0-4366 GCA_050257335.1 Deltaproteobacteria bacterium
GCCCTCTCGTTCAACATTCCGCAACTCAACCGTGAGCAAGATTTCGGCGCCGTCACCGACAATCAGATTCGCACATTCCGCCACATTGGTCTCGTCGAGGAGCTGCGCGGCGGCGAGCGGCCGGCCGCGACCGCGGCGAGCCAGCCGCCTGCCAGGCCGCCGGAGCAGCTCCCGCGGTACGTCGATCCGTACGATGCGACCGCCGACATCAATGAGCGCGGGCGGACCTACCTGCACGTCAACTGCGCCCACTGTCATCGCGACGGCGGCGGTGGCTCGGCGTACGTCCATCTGCCGTACGACCTGCCTCTCAATCAGACCCGGTCGCTGGGGGTCCGCCCGTCGCAGGGAACGTTCGGCATTCATGACGCAAAAATCATCGCCCCTGGAGACCCGTTCCGCTCGGTTCTCTATTTCCGCATGGCGAAACTCGGGCCCGGGCACATGCCGCACATCGGCACGTCGGCCGTCGATCAGCGAGGCCTCTCCCTCATCCACGACTGGATCCGCCAGCTCCCGCCGCGCCTCGACGACCAGATGCTGATCGACCGGCTGGCCCGGCTCAATCAGGACGAGCTGGAAAAGAAAAATCCCCAGCGGCTGGCCGAACGGCAGCGGCTGATCGACGAGCTTCTCGGAGATTCCAGCCGGGCGACGCTTCTTTCTCTCGCGCTGCACCAGAACCGCCTGCCCGAATCGACGCGCGAGGCCGTGGTCGCGGCCGCCGTCGCGCACGGCGATGCCGCCATCCGCGACCTGTTCGAGCCGTTCGTCCCCGAAGAACAGCGGGTCAAGCGGCTGGGAGATTCGATCAAATCCGCCGAGCTGCTGAAACTGGCGGGGGACGCCGCGCGCGGGAAGGAGCTGTTTCACAAGACCGCCGGCGTGCAGTGCCGGAATTGTCACCGCGTCGCCGGCGACGGGACCGAGCTGGGCCCCGATCTGAGCCAGATCGGGAAGAAGCTCGATCGGGCGAAGCTCCTCGAGAGCATTCTGGAGCCGTCCCGGAACATCGAACCGCAATTCGTGACGTGGGTCGTCGAGACGACCGCCGGCAAGGTCGTGATCGGGCTCCTCGTTCGCAAGGATGAAACCGAGATCGTCGTGAAGGACGCCCAGAACAAGCAGCACCGCCTGCTGATGTCTGAAGTCGAGGGGGCGCATCCGCAGCAGAAATCGCTGATGCCCGAGCTGCTGTTGCGCGAAATGACCGCTCAGCAGGTCGCCGATCTGCTGGCGTACCTGGCATCGCTGAAATGAAGGGCGACGCCTCACGGAAATCGCGTGTGTAACGAGAGAGCGACGGGTGAAATCCGGGCGGACATGCAACCGGGTTCAAAATGCATTCAATCGCGGATATCGCGGATACGCGCGGATGAATATGAACGAGGACATTTTGCACGTCCGCGCGTATCGGCGACATCCGCAGTTCTTTTTTTCGTCCGTATCCAAATTGGCACACCACCTATGACCGCACGTCGAGTTTTCCAAACGCGACTGACAATAACGCTCATCTGCTGTTTCTTTCCCGGGATTCTGCCCTCGCGGGCCGACGAGAAGGCCCCCGACTGGGTGCGAGTGACCGACAATGCGGCCTGGCAGCCGCGCGATTCGCAAGGAGAAGTCGTCTACAAAGGCCGGCTCTGGATCTTCGGCGGCTGGTTTGACTCGTTCAAAGCGGCGCCGCGCGACGTGTGGAGTTCCGCCGACGGCAAGACGTGGACGCTCGTCACTGACAGCGCACCCTGGAAGCACAGCGACCTCGCCATGTCGCTCGTCTTCAAGGACAAAATGTGGATGATGGGAGGCTGGTACAACGGCCGGCTCCCCGATCATTCCGCCAGCAACGCCGTGTGGTCTTCGACCGACGGCGCGAAGTGGGAACAGGCGACCGAACATGCGGGCTGGTCGCCGCGAATCGCCGCCGCGGTCGTCGAGTTCAAGGGAAAGATGTGGCTGCTTGGCGGCACCGAAGATTATTACTTCGGCGACGAGAAGAGCCTCAAGAACGACGTCTGGTCGTCGGAGGACGGCAGGGAATGGAAGCTGGCGACGGCCAATGCCGAGTGGTCGCCGCGGGCGTATCATCAGGCCGCCGTTCTCAATGACAGGATCTACGTTTTCGGCGGCGGAAACTATTGGCCGCAGAACCTCTACCAGGCGAAGAACGACGTCTGGTCGTCGGAAGACGGTGTCCACTGGACGCAGGAAACGGCCGCCGCACCCTGGCCGCCGCGGCTCTGGTTCTCATCGGCCGCGTACCGCGATCGGATCTGGGTCCTGGGAGGCTGGTCGAACAACCCCTCGAAGAACTGGGGAGACGTGTGGTACTCGAAGGATGGCAAGAACTGGAAGCAGTTGAAATCAGACGTGACTTGGAAGGAGCGTCACGAGCATTCAGCGTACGTTTTCCAGGACAAATTGTGGATCGCCGGCGGCCACGCCCAGCCCCTCAGCAGCGAAGTCTGGTCGCTGGATGTGCCGAAAGATTGGTTCAGGGACTAGCCCGGCCACCGCCCAGTTACCAAAATCGACTATCCAACCTCAAAACCGTGGCGCTGATCGCGGCGGAGCAGTTTGTTGGCGGCGGCGGAATCGGTGAAACGCTCGGCGTCGGGGTTCCAGGAAAGCCTTGTCCCGATCCGCATGGCGATGTTCCCCAGATGACACAGGCTCACTGAACGATGCTGGCTCATGACGTCGGAGATCGGCGTCTCGCGGCTGAGCGTGCAATCGTAGAAGTTCCCCATGTGATTTTTGATGGCGTCGATCTTCCCCATCCGTTCGGGGCGGGCGTGGTTGTCGTGCGCGTAGAGACGGAAGTCCCCGCGGTCGAGCGGTTGCGTCGCGAGGTCTTCGACCGGCCGGCCGGCGATCGTCCCGCGGTTGACGAAAATCCGGCCGGCGTCCCCTTCGAACATGATCCCCTCCCGGTTGTAGATCCCGCGCGGCGCGTCTAGAACTTCCAGCTCGACGCCGTTTGCGTAGCGGTACTTCGCGTGGTAGTCGACGGCGACGTTGTAACCGTTTTCGATCGAGGGGTAGGTCGCGGTCCCCTCGATCTCGACGGGCCCGGTGTGCTGCAGCCCCGCTCCCCACTGGGCGATGTCGAGATGATGCGCCCCGGTGTCGGTCATCTCGCCGCCCGAATACTCGTACCACCAGCGGAAGGTGTAGTGGCTGCGTTCCGGGATGTAGGGAACGTCGGGTGTCTGCCCCTGCCAGAGGTTCCAGTTGAAATGCGCCGGCACGGGCTGCGGCGCAAACGGCCCCCCTTGCTTGTTTTTTCCCATCACCACGACCATTCGCCGCAACGTGCCGATGCGCCCTGCCTGCACCATCTTGACCGCCAGCCGGAAGCGGGCGTCGCTGCGCTGCCACGTCCCGACCTGCACGACCCGGCCCGTCTCTTTCACGACCCTGCAGACCCGTTCGCCCTCGGCGACGGTCAGGGTCAGCGGCTTTTCGCAATAGACGTCTTTCTTCGCGCGGCAGGCGTCGATGAGCATCTTCGCGTGCCAATGGTCGGGAGTGCCGATGAGCACCACGTCGATGTCCTGACGGGCGAGGAGGTCGGTGTAGTTCTCGTAAATCTGCGCCGTGCTGCCGAAGCTGGCCCGGGCCTGCTCGCGGACATGCCGATCGACGTCGCAAATCGCCACGACGTCGCCGAAGGGGAGAGCCTCGCGCGTGATGACCGAGCCCTGATACCGCATCCCGATGCAGCCGATCCGCCAGCAATCGTTCGGCGATTTCGGCGCTCCCTTCTCTTCCGCATCCGACGTCCAAGTGAAGGGGGTAAACGCCCAGGCGGCACATCCGGCCGTGCCGCGCAGAAAGCGTCGTCGTGAAAAGCGTGCGTTCATGTCCTGTCCGGCTGCGGGACGAGATCGTTGATGACTATGACTTCTGCGGATCCTCAGCATGCTATCACGACCGTCTCGGGCTCATGCCAGAAGTTCGTGGACGACGCGGCCGTAGACGTTGGTCAGGCGGTAGTCGCGGCCGGCGTGGCGGTACGTGAGACGCTCGTGGTCGAGCCCAAGCAGGTGCAGAATCGTCGCGTGCAGGTCGTGGACGTGGACCTTGTCGGCAACGGCTCGGAAACCGAATTCGTCGGTGGCGCCGTAGGCGAACCCACCGCGGACGCCGCCCCCCGCCAGCCACATCGTGAAGCCCAGATGATTGTGATCGCGGCCGTCGCCGCTTTCGCTGGTCGGCGTCCGCCCGAATTCGCCTCCCCAGATTACCAGCGTCTCGTCGAGCAGGCCGCGGCGTTTGAGGTCTCCCAGCAGGGCGGCAATCGGCTGGTCGATATCGGCGGCCAGCTTCCGCGTCTGCTCGTCGTGCTTGCGGTGCGTGTCCC
>JBLMWR010000535.1:0-5581 GCA_050257335.1 Deltaproteobacteria bacterium
CCCCAACCCGTCAATCCTCTTCGAGGTAACACCACCAATTGGAAAGCCGGATGCGGGAAATCCGCCCGTCCGGTTTGGAGGGAGGGGGGAACCGACTCCGTCGGTCCCCCCTACCCTATCGATGTAGTCATCTCGCTCCGCGAGATGAGGTCTATGCATTCCCCTGCCGTTCGGCTTCCGAGCTGCGCCCGGCGTCCCCGCGCCGCAGCCGAGCAACAACTGCAACCCGCGTGCCGCTTTGAACCTGATCCCGGTGGGGACCACCGCTCATCGCGGCGCTGCCCCCCACCGGCTCGCTGCCTCGAGGGACGCCACCTTCAATCCACGAACGCGAACTCGTTCGTCAGCAGGAGCGCGTGGACGTAGCGTTCCCAGATTGCGCCTGACTCGCGCGACGCCGGATCGGGGCCGAAGAATTCGTCGGCGATTTTCCGATCCTCGTCGTCGGCGGCCCGCGAGAAAACGAGGCGGTGAAGCAGGTCGATCCGGCGGGAGTAATCTTTTGCTCCGGCGATCTCGGGGCGCGCCAGCGCCTTGCGGGCGCAATCCAGGGCCAGGGGGCCGTTCATCAGGTACAGCGCCTGCGGGGCGACCGTCGTGTTGTCGCGCTGGGCGCTGGTCGCGTCAGGGCTGGGAAAGTCGAACGTCCGCAGGAGTCCCGGGAGCGCGAGCCGGTCAATCGAGCCGTACACGCTCCGCCGGTTGCTCCCCGCCAGCAGGTTGACGCTCGGTCCGCCGACCTTCTCATCGAGCGTCCCGGAAACGGCCAGCAGCGAATCGCGGAGGGCCTCGAAGTCGAGGCGCCGGCGGGGCATTTTCCACAACAGGCGGTTTTCGGGATCGACGAGCGCGGCCGATTTCGGATTTTCCACTTCCGAAATCCGAAATCCGGAATCCGCATTCGCCGTTGACCCGCCCCCCCCTGCCCCCCCCTTGCTAAGGGGGGGAGAGGCCGAGGCCTGCTGGTACACCGCCGAGAGCATGATCTGGCGGTGCAGTCTTTTGATCGACCACCCCTGGTCCACGAAAGTGGCGGCGAGGTAATCGAGAAGCTCGGGGTGCGAGGGGGGCTCGCTGCGGACTCCGAAATCGCTGGCAGTTCGCACCAGCCCCGCGCCGAAGTGATGCAGCCAGATCCTGTTGACAAGGACCCGCGCCGTGAGGGGATTGTCCCGGGTGGCGATGGCCCGCGCCAGTTCCAGGCGGCCGCTTCCGTGCTTGAACGCCTGCGGCTTCTCGTTGAGGAATCCGATGAACCGACGGGGAACCAGGTTTCCGGTGCGGTTGGGATTGCCCCGCAGAAAGATTCGCGGTTCGTACGGCGCGGGATCGTCGACCAGCACCATCGCACGGGGAGGCGCCTGAGGGCCGTGCATCATCCACGACTCCAGGTCCTTGAGCAACTTCTGGTATTCGCCCTGCGCTTCGCGGTCCGGAAGGAGCGTCAGCACTCCCCAGCCGGTGACCATCGGCACGTTCGCGGGCGCATCCGGGCTGTAAAAAACGAGTCGAATCTGTTCTTCATTTGGATCGGTCAGTCCCACCGGGGGTGGCTGCCCGGCTTCCTGCGCCTTTTGCAGAGCCTCCTGCCATTGTTTGTCGATCCGGCCGAGCAGCTCGGAATATCGCTGGGCGACTTCCTTCATCGATTGCGGCGGCTTCGCGACCAGCGCCTGCACGACAAGTGGGTTCAAAGGACGCGCGGGGTCATTGTGCGCTGCAAGATCGGCGCACAGGCCGGGGCTTTTCGCGACGAATTCCCCCTCGGGAATCGCGGCCAGCGCATGCCAGGGGGCCCACACCGGGTCGTGCTGCTTCCGCGTTTTCTGCAGGTAAAGCCAGTACCGCTGCACGACCGTCGGATGGATGTCTCCCTGAGGGATCAGAAGCATGAAATCTTCGGTGCTCGGCTGATCGCGGCTCGCATGGGCCGCCAGCAGGTATTCGGCGACCCGCGTCCGCGCGCCGGTGACCAGCTCGGTGTGTTTTCTCGTCAGAAACTGGTCGAGCCGGATCCGGCGGGTCGCCAGCTCGAGTTCGTAATACTCGTATTCTTCGGTCTCGGGAACTTTCTGGAACGCCGGCGGGACGATTGGCTCGCTCGAGCTGCGGAACACGCCGTACAGCGAATAATAGTCGGCCTGTGGGATCGGATCGTACTTGTGATCGTGGCAGCGGGCGCAGGTGACCGTCAGCCCGAGCAGCCCCCGCGTCACGACGTCGATGCGGTCGTCGAATATATCGTGAACGTTGCTCATGAAGTGCCCGCCGATCGTCAGAAACCCGAGGGCAGCGAGCGGCTGCTTGTCGGGCCCCAGGGGCAACTGGTCGGCGGCGAGCTGCTGCACGATGAATTGATCGTACGGCAGGTCTGCATTGAACGCCCGAATCACCCAGTCGCGGTAGGCATACGCCCAGGGGAAGCTGGGTTCCTCGAAAAAGACGTAACCCTTGTTGTCGGCGTAGCGGGCGACGTCGAGCCAGTACCGCCCCCAGCGCTCGCCGTAATGGGATGAAGCCAGCAACCGATCGACGACATTCGCGTAGGCCTGCGGCGTGGGGGCCGGATTGGCTTCGAACGCCGCCGTCTCAGCCGGCGTCGGCGGAAGTCCGATCAGATCGAACGTCGCCCGGCGCACGAGCGTGCGGCGATCGGCGGCCGGCGCGGGCGTGAGCCCCTGGGACTCGAGCTTTTGCAGAATGAACCGGTCGATGTCGGTCTGCGGCCACGCCGCGTCCTTCACCGCCGGCGCCGCCGGTTTGCGAATCGGTTGAAACGCCCAGTGCGATTTCTCGATTCGTCCGGCGTCACCTGCTTTCTCACCGGCGGCCTTCGGCCAGGGAAGCCCCATCCTGACCCACTCGGCGATCGCGGCGATCGCTTCGGGGGCGAGCTTTCCCCTGGGGGGCATCTTGAGGTCCCCGGTCTGGCGGATCGCCTCCACCAGCTCGCTTTCCTCGGGTTTCCCAGGCATGACCACCGGCCCGCCGTCGGCTCCCTTGAGGAGCGCTTCCCGCGAATCAAGCCGCAGCCCGGCTTCCTGTTTCTTCTCGCCGTGACATGCAAAGCAATTCTCGACGAGCACCGGCCGGACCCGCTTTTCGAAGAGCTCCACCTGCTCTGGCGTGACGGGCGGATCAGCGGCGCGAATCGTCCCGCCGCAGGCGAGAATGAGGAAGGCGGGGATGAGCGGGAGGCGGGACTTCATCGTGATTTCCAGCTTAACCGCGGCGGCGCGACGTGTCGAGGTGCAGCGCGCCGCTGCGTCGCGAGCCGCTGCATCGGTTAAGCACGGTTGGGCAGCAGCTCCGTGGGGCAGGTTAGAAATCGGCCTCACGGTCAAACCCGTCCTGGACTGCAGAAGCACGCGAGCGGAACGGCCCGCCGCGTTACGCCTCTGCAGCCAGGACGAACCCCTGAAACAGAAACGGCTGCTATTTCCGGTGCGCCGTATGGCACACTTTGCACCCTTCGCCCGTCAGCTTCGCAAAGCCCTTCTTGGCCTCCCCGGCATTTTTGTTCTCCGCGGCCGCCAGCACCTCCGCAGTCCCCTCTCTCACCGCCTTGGTGGCCTTGGCCCATTCTCCATCGGGGCAGCGGTTGTCGTCCATCAGGATGTACCCCGCCTCGTTGAGCACGGCAGCCTTCAGGGCGATGTCGTCCCAGTTCGGCGAATCGGCATCAAGCAGCTTTTTGAGATCACCGCAGTTCGGGTTGACGAGTCCCTTCATGATCTGCTTCGTCAGCGCCGGACGCGTTTTCCCCTTGGTCTTTTGTGCCAGGGCATCGGCACTGATCAGGCCGATGCCTGCGAGCATCCCTGCCAACACCGCCAGAGCTGTCCATCGAACGTTCTTCATCGAGTTCTCCCTTAAGAGAAGAGACACAAAATGCCGGCCGGCAACTGTCGGTCACACTGGCCGGACTTGTGCGCGGGCAACGTACCCGCGCCGGAAGCGCGCGACTAAAACAAAAAAGCCCTTGCGGCGCGCAACCGCGCGCCGCAAGGGCAATCATCGCCTGAACAAATTCCCGACCCGTCGCGAGCCGGAACGGGGGTCACTTTACATCAACGCACGGCGATGTGTCAAATCTGCCGTAATTCTTCCGTAATGTGGTCATCTCGCACCGCGAGATGGGGTATTTGCATTCCATCGCCGACGGGCTCCCGAACCACGGCAAACGGGCCGCGCCGCAGCCGAGGCCTCTCGACCCGCTAACGGCACCAGAAGCCGTGGTATCCGCGGTTCGACGGGCGATCCGCGCGGTCCGCGCCCCTAGACCATCGCGGAGGACCGAGATGACGACATTACGCGCGGCGGAAGACCTTCCGGGCGTATTGAATCGCTTCGCACAGCGCGTCCACTTCCGCCGCCGTGTTATAGAACGCGAAGCTGGCGCGCGTTGTCGCCGTCACCTTGAGCAGATCGTGCAGCGGCATCGTGCAGTGATGCCCGGCCCGGACCGCGACTCCGCGGCGGTCGAGCAGCTCGGCCATGTCGTGCGGATGCACCCCCTCGACCGTAAAACTGACGATCGCGCCGCGATGCGCCGGAGCCGGACCGACGATCGTCAAACCGGGAATCTGCGACATTTGCTCGAACGCGCGACGGGTCAGGTCGTGCTCATAAGCGGCGATCGCCTCGAATCCGATCCCCTGCACGTAGTCGATCGCCGTTCCCAGCGCGATCGCTTCGGCGATCGGCAGCGTCCCGGCTTCGAACTTCGCCGGAAGATCGGCACAGTCGAACGACTCCTTGCGCACCCGGCGGATCATGTTCCCGCCACACAGAAATGGATCCATGCTCTCCAGCAACCGGCGCTTGCCGTACAGCACGCCGATGCCGGTGGGGCCGTACAGTTTGTGCCCCGAAAAGGCGAGAAAGTCGATGTCGGGCGAGGTAACGTTCACCGCTTCATGCGGCACGCTCTGGGCCCCGTCCACGAGAACCAGCGCCCCGCGCTTCCTGGCGCGCGCGGCGATTTCGCCGATCGGGTTGATCGTTCCCAGCACGTTCGACAGAGCGGTGACGGCCACGAGCTTCGTCCGGTCGGTGAGAACGTCGTCGAGAGACGACAGCTCGAGCCGCCCGTCGGCGGTGAGCGGAATAAACCGCAACTTCGCTCCTGTGGCGTGGACGATCTGCTGCCAGGGGACGAGGTTGGAGTGATGCTCCATCTCGTTGACGAGCAGTTCATCGCCGGCTTTGAGGAACTTGCGTCCCCAGGCGTTGGCGACGAGATTGATCGACATCGTCGTCCCCGAGGTGAAGATGATCTCCTCGACTTCGGCCGCGCCGATAAACCGCCGGACCTTTTCCCGCGCCTCTTCCAGCTCGGCCGTCACCCGGTCCCCCAAAGCGTGGATCCCGCGGTGCACGTTGGCGGCGTAGTTCTCGAAACATTCCACCAGCTTCTCGACGACGTGCCGCGGTTTCTGGGCGGTAGCGGCGTTATCGAGATAGACAAGCTTCATTCCGTTACCACTCCAGGGGTGACGGTCATTTTGTCAGCAAACCCTTGTGGGACTTCTACATAACGGCCACCCAACTCACCATCTTGAAATTGAAGGTTGGTGTA
>JBLMWR010000536.1:0-4682 GCA_050257335.1 Deltaproteobacteria bacterium
CCGGGATGAAATACACAAGTACCTTTCCATCCCCCCACCCCCAGGGCCTGGCAGACGTATGCTGTCTCGACAAAATCGAGGCGGCGCTCGCCGTTCTCGTACTTACTGACGTAGCTCTGCGGGCGACCGAGGCGCGCGGCCAAGGTGCTTTGGGTGAGTTTGCTCGCCGTCCGAAGCTCCTTGAGGAGTTCGCGGAACAGCATGTCGGCTTCTGAAAAATCGGCTCTCGGCACCGGGATCAGAATACAGATGCCAAAAGTTTTAACGCAAACTCACGTGCAGAATAACCTAAAATGGGATATCATGGGACTGGCGCGACGACTGGATTTCGGAGCTACTATCGGCGAAGTCCGGCACGGAGGCCCTAACACGGACCGTTCGCGCGAATCGATGAAGTCAGGCGAAACGTTCGCGCTCCGCTAGACTCCGCCTGGAATTGCCGGTGGAGCCATTGCGCACAACATCGAAGCATTCCGCCGACGCATTCATTCGACGCTGGAGAGGAGTTTCGACAATGCGACTGACACCCTCCAAATGCCCAGTTTGCGGAACCAATGCCACTCGAATCGTTGAGACTGTGTATCTAGAGACCAGCCTGCTGCCACCAAACGATCGAGGAGAGATTGACTACGATTCGGCCAGCGCGTGCGACATCATGTGGGATTCGATGAAGACGCGGGTCGTCAACGGCAAGGTCACGCTGCGCTGCATTGCCCACCATCACTGGCACGCTCAGCTTGGTTAGCGGTCCGACCGTTGGAGAAGCATACATCGCCCCCCCCGGGCTGGCGTCCCGAGTATCGACCGGGATTACTCGCCTGACTTGCGTGGATCAGTTACGAAACCGCAAGTCCAGGACGAACTCCTCCCATTTCTTGCGGAACGCGGCGGGGTCGTCTTCGTCGAGGATCGAGAGGAGGGTCTTGAAGCCGGTCGGGTCGGTGGCGGTGTTTTTGCGGAAGACGTGGTAGTACTTCGTCAAAAGGCCCCGCTCCTGCAGGTAGTAACACAGGTATCGCGCCTGGGAGTAGTTCGTGCCCGGGTCGCGGTCGTAGAACTGGTGCGTGGTGGTGCCGCACAGGGTTTCGAACGACGGGACTTTGCCGCCGCGGAGGGCCTTCTGCAGACCGGCGAGGCGCCAGTTGGTCAGGCCAATGATGTGCCCGTCCCGCTCGGTGGGGGTTTCGTGTTTTCCGGAAAGACGTCCCGCACCCAAGGTTCATGCCTCTCGCTCCTTTCCTGAACGCAGCATACATCCGCGCGGCGCGGGAGTGAATGCCAGATGGACGGAGGAAGCATCACGCAAAGGCGCAAAGGATTGTCGATCGCTGTCATCGGTTCCCGTCATTCCTCCGCAAGCTGCCGGAGCAGCTCGGCGATTTCGCGGTGGCCGGCCTGCGACTGGGTGATCACCAGCTTGCCGGGGAGCGCCTGGATCGTCGCCGTCGGGGGCTCGCCGTAGTGGAACATCTCCAGCGACGCGAGCGTGGCCTGGACGAACGTCACTACGCCGTTGACCAGAGCATTCCCCATCATGGCCGCGGCTTTCGCCTCATCCGTCCGGCTTTCGGCCCTGCCGGATTCGGCCGTCGCGCCGTCGGCGGTCGTGACGGTCGCTCCGATCTCGTTCCCGACGAGCTGCGCGCCGGTCTTGAGAATTGAGCCGATCGTTTCCGGAGGAATCGGCGTCCCTTTCAACTGCTCTCCCAGGTCGGTGATCTGCGACCGCCAGCTCCAGGGCCGCACCGCCTGGCGGACCGTTCGGGCAAGCTGCTCGGGGGGCAGGTCCTGCAGGTGCTTCACGGAATAGACGCGGGTTTCCCTGTGCGCCAGGGCTTTCATCCGGGTCGTAATCAACAGCCCGTCTTCTTCGACCAGGTAGTCGAGCAGCATGGCATTGGTGAGGGGAATCGGCAGTCCGCCGAAGTCCTCGGACCCGGTCGGCAGCGGAGCGGCGCCGAGTGCGTGACGCAGGGCGGTGGCGACGCTGACGTTCTTCACGTCGATCCTCTGCACGTCGATCTCGACTTTCAGCAACTCGTCGAGCGCTTCCTGAGTGCCGGGGGACTTTGCAGGTTTTGCGACCGGCTCTCCTTCCAGTGGCGCCGGCGATTCCGGCTTCGACTCGCCGAGACCCGCCGGTGGAAGACCCTCGATCGTGGATGGTGGAGTGAGACGACCCGGAGCGACAGGGGCGGCGACCGGCGGGGGGAGCGCGGCAGGGGGAGCGACCGGGTTCGGAGCGGGCGCGCGAGGGGCGGCCGGAGCCGCGGCTGGAGCGGCGGCCGGTACTGGAGCAGGAACTGCGGCGGATGCGGGCGTACGAGCGGCCGGTGGGGGCGAAGGAACCGCAACCGGTGCGGCGTAATTGGCCGTGGGAGCCACGTTTGCGGGTGGGAGAGGTGTCGGGCATTCCACCACAGGCACAACCGCTCGCCGCAGGAACGGGAGGTCGTCCTTCAGATAACAGGCAGCGGCGAGCGGCTGGTCCACGTAAGAATCCTTCTTCAAGGCCGGCGCCGCGCCGCCGAAGAGTGCCGCAAACGTCGGCAAATCGAAGCGAATCGACAGATGATGCCGGTCGTGCAACTGGTCCAGGATCTCTTTGGCGCTGACGCGCTGACGGTCGCCGAAATCGAGCCCGGCGGGCACCTGCAATTGAGCTTCCAGCTTTCGGCGACCCGTCTGGGAGGCAGCAGGGGAAGCGGCGGAAGGTGCGCGAGGCGCCGCGTCGGGCGGAGCGCAGGACCGTGGGCAAGGATCACCGGCGCTGAGTGGACCGGTGGAAACCACACAAAAGACCAACGCGAGCAGGGAGCGCTTCATCACCGATCCTCCGTGAAGGCGACAAGTTGATCACTCCCAGGCCCCGCCTGGGATCGAAGAAGAACTATCGTTCGTCGGCCATGACAAGTCAAGATGTCTTGGATGAATCTCGCGTTGACCGGAGGTCTCCGCCAGCGCGCATGTGAAGCGGAGCTTCGAGCAGGCGTTCCCAGGCGGAGCCTGGGAACGAGATGGCAGTCCAGGCGGTCTCTCACATGAACCGCGGGGCTTTGGGGGGCATGACCAGCGGCTCGGGGAGCGGCGGTTCGCCGGCGGGCTTGTCGGCGACGGTCAGCACGGGGCAGCGGGCGTGGCGCATGACGTACTCGGCGACGCTCCCCAGCACCAGGTGCTTCACTCCCGTGCGGCCGTGCGTCCCCATCACGATCAGGTCGCAGCCGCGATGTTCGGCCAGCCAGCAGATGACTTCCCCCGGCGGGCCGGCATGCAGCACGCGCTCGGCCTTCGTCTGCCGCGAGAAGAGGGGCAACTCTTCGAGTTGTTTGCGGATCGCCGGGTCGGCCGGATTCTGAATGTCGGCGTACGTGAGGCTGGCGGGAATCTCGAAGGCGTGCGCCAGCACCAGCTCGGCGCCAGTGCTTGCGGCCAGCCGCTCGGCGTACTCCAGGGCTTTGGCCGAGAGGGGAGAGAAATCGACCGGGCAGAGAATTCGCTGGATGGATTTCATGGGACGAGCAGCCTGTGAGCGACGGGAAATGCGAGAAGGAGTTCGAGACCCGGCGCGCCGGGATGCACGTGCAGAGCGCTGGAACAGGAATCCACGTTCCCAGTTTATCGACGTTCGGGTGTTTTCACCAGAAGCCGGGTGACGGCACGTAAATTACACGCGCGCTTCAGCAAGCATCGTCAGCGGCGCCCCCCGCAGGTATACTGAAAGCGCAGCGCCGCGAAGCTCGTGGATCGTCAGCCAGTCGCGCGACCTGCAACGTTGAGCACTCGCAGAGCACCTCGTCGCGCGATGACCGGTCCGACAAACCAGGCGACATCACCCCACCGACCCGCCGCACCGGCTGTGGGCTGGCTGGATTACCGGCCTGATCCCTGTATTCCCGACGAATTGTACGATCCGGCGGGCGGGGTTCGCGCACACTGGAACGTCTTTCTCAATGTGCTCAACGAACTGGGACCTGCCGGTCTGGCGCGCCGTTGGACCGAAGCGCAGCATGTGATCCGCGAGAACGGCGTCACGTACCACGTCCCTGGCGATCCGCAGGGCACGACCCGCACCTGGCAGCTCGACCCCATTCCGCTGCTGATCGCCGCCGACGAAGCGCAGGCTCTCGAACGGGGCCTGATCCAGCGGGGACGGCTGCTGGAAGCTCTCATGCAGGATCTGTACGGCCGGCAGCACAGCCTCGCCGAAGGGCTCCTGCCGCGCGAGCTGGTGTTCGGCAACCCCGCGTTCCTCCGAGCATGCCACAACCTCTCTGTCGCTGGAAAGCGGTACGTGCACCTGTACGCGGCGAACATCGGACGTGCCGCCGACGGCGCGTTCCGCGTGCTGCAGGACCGCGCGCAGGCCCCGTCGGGGGCGGGTTACGTACTCGAGAACCGGCTGGCGCTGTCGCGGGTTCTTCCCGACGCGTTCCGCGACTGCCACGTGCAGCGGCTGGCTCCCTTCTTTCTCATGCTGCGCGACACGCTGCGGTCGATCGCCCCGCACCATCGCGACAATCCGCGAATTGTCCTGCTGACCCCCGGCCCCGATCACGAGACCTATTTCGAGCACGCCTACCTGGCGCGGTATCTCGGGTACGCGCTGGTCGAAGGTGGGGACCTTACGGTCCGCGACAACCGCGTCTCCCTGAAGGTTCTCGGCGGGCTGCAACCGGTGG
>JBLMWR010000537.1:0-3575 GCA_050257335.1 Deltaproteobacteria bacterium
AGATCACGACGGCCCGGCAGTCGCTCGCGCTGATCGTGGCGATTTTTTCGGAGGCCATCACGTCCGCGCCGACGATGATCATTTCAAATTCCGGGGCGCCGATCTGCTGCAGCATGGCCAGCGCCACTTCGTCGGCTGGGTCCTCTGCGGCGAAACCTGCCACGCACACAGGCCGGTGGGAAAGCGGCGGATCCGCCGTAAAACTCTCTTCGACGAGCCCGGCCGCATTTCTCCAGACGATATCGCAATCGGTGAAATCGAGGTCGCCGTGACGGCGATCGGTCGCCGCCAGAGCCAGTGCCGGAACGATCAGCTCATCATACGCCGCAACCCTTCCGCGGACTGCCAGTTGTTCTTCCAGAAGCGCCGCGGCCTCATCAATGTCTCCGGCGAGCAACCGTTGATAGAAGCTCACATGCGGTGCCAGGGCCGGTTCGTCTCCGAACAGAATTCCCAGGGCCTCGAACTGGGGAACGTGTTTGCCGATGACCGTCAGCGCGACGGTCATGGGAACCGACAGCAGCAGCCCCAACGGGCCCCAGATCCACGCCCAGAACGTTGCCGCCACCAGCAACGCGACCGTGGAAACGCCTGCCGATCTGCCGTACGTCAGCGGCTCCACAAAACTGTTTGTGACGACTTCCAGGGCGATGATCAGTCCCGCGACCAGCGCCGGATGGGTCCAGTCGGGAAACTGAATCACGGCCATGCAGAGCGGGAGGCCGGCGGCGGCGATTGCCCCCACGTACGGAAAGAAGCGGAATGCTGCCGCCAGGAAGCCCCACAGCACGGCGTAATGTACGCCGAGCAGCCACAATCCCAAAGCCACCAGCAGGCCAAAACCGCCGTTGACGAGGGCATACGCGACCAGATAGCGGCTGATGCGTTTGCCGGCTTCGTCGAGCGTTCGAGTGGTTAAACTCAATCTGCTCTGACCCGCCAGACGGTAGATCCGGTTCCGCAGCTCCTCGTACTCCGTAAGGGCAAAGAACACCAGTACGCTGACCACCAGGATCGTGGTCAGCGGCGTGGACAGTGAATCCCAGAGAACTTTGACCACAGCGACGGGAGAAAGCGAGTCGGAAACGAGCTTGACCGGCTGCGGTTCGGAGGCGTGGGGCCTGATATCGTCCCGCCCCGCCTGCTCGGCCCGGTTCTGCAGATCGTGCGAGGCGCTCGGCCCGTCGCGATCTGGCGGCCTTCCGTCGCCTGCCGCCGGACTCTGGGAAGGATCGGAATGATGGCCGGCATCGACTGCCTCGGCGACCTCGCGAAACACCGCGCGCAGATTTTCGAACGATTTGAGGCGCGTGCGCTGAAAAACTTCTGCTTTCGCGCCCAGATGTCCCCGGTATTCGTCCAGATGGAGCGCCAGGTCGCGAAATTGCCGGGTCATGATCCAGCCGGCGCTGCCAATGACCAGCAGGATCGTCAGCGTGACGACCAGGACCGCGGCGGCTCGCGGAATCTTATGCCGCTCGAGCCAGACAACACAGGGTCGCAGCAGGAACGTCAGCAGAATGGCCATGGCCAGCGGCAAGAGTATTGGCTGGCCAAAGTACAGAGCCGCCACGACGAGAACGCCGCCCTCGAGCGCTGTGAGCAGGCGGGAGGCCGGGGGGTGCGTCATCCGGCGGGAGCCGTTCATGGTTCAGGACCGATTGCGAGCGGCCTTGCGGGCCGTTGCGCGTTTTCCGGCGGTCCTCCGTGCCGTCCGGGTTCGCGCCGCTTTTCGAGCCGACGCGGATCGCTCGGCCGCCGGACGGGCGGCGGCGGCGGCGCCTCCCAGGCGCCCTCCCTTTTCCGCCGGTGCGCGGTTCATCCTTTTGCCGCGCCCCGACCCGCCCATTTTCTTGCCGCCGCCGGTCATTTTGTTCACAGTGGCCCAGGCACGCCGCGCCGCTTCGTCCTCGGGGACGCCGCGGGCCTTGTACCCTTCTTCAATCTTCTCGGCTTGTCGCTGCTGCTTTTCGGTGTATTTCGATTTGTCGCCGCGAGCCATAATGACCTCCACGATGCTGTCAACCTTCAGGAAGCGACACAGGCTCGGCGCCGGCATCGGCGATGATTTTCGCCGCCTGCGCTAAACGCGTTTCGGCATGGGGACCGTGCGCCTCCACGCCGACGAGAATTTTGCCGCTGCGCACCGCCTGGTCGTAAAAATTCGCTAACTCCTTTTCTTCGCCCCGCGTCAGCATGGCGCCCAGAAATCCCCCCATGGCGCTCCCGCCGGAAAGTCCCGCGGCGCCTGCGATCAGCAGAGGAACCGTCCCGCTGGCCGCCCCCACGGCGATGCCTGCCAGGCCGCCGATGGCAGCCCCGATCGTCGCCCCGGGGACAACGGCGCTCGGAGTCGCCGAGCCGGCCGGATCCTGATGCTCAAACTGCCGAAAATGACTTTCCAGGGCTTCGTCGGAGCAGACCACGGTGATCTCGTCTCTCGAGAATCCGGCGGCAAGCAGCCGTTGCACCAGCGTGTCGGCCACCGGCAGACTGGAAAAGACTCCCGCGCGGACCGGTCTGGCAGACGTCGATTGAGCGTCCATCGTTCGCTCCTTGCTTGGCTACCACGGCTTCAATTTCCATCCCAGGATGAATCCCACACCCAGGCAGATCAGGGCGACGGTCTGGGGTCGTTCCCTCGCGTATTTGCGAAAATACGTCGCCAGATCATCGACGTTCTTCGTTTCCTCGTGCGGGCGGGCGAAGGTTGGGGGTTCGGCGGGCCCTCGATGTGCCGTTTCGGATTGCGTTTCCATGAGAGCACCTTTCAATGCACCTTCCTGCTCAAAAAGCTTGTGTGGCAGGTTCTTCAGTCCGATCTTTGAGCGGTGGTCGGGGCCCGATTCCCGGGTTCATCTTCCGGCCCCACGGTCTCTTTGAGCCAGCGCCAGTTGACTTTCCATTCTTCGCGCGTTCGTGCGATTCGCGGAGCGTTACGGCGCAGTTGCCCCCAACCGGCGCCGATCAGCGCGGCCGAGACCACTGCCGCCAGCGCCGAAACCACGCCAAATGCACCGGCCGGGGTCATCGATCCCGCCTCCGTGAGCGCGAGGGCGGCCCATGACAGGAGCACGGGCAGCGAGCCCAGACCGAGCAGACATCCGACTCCGATGAGCACGACTGCCGCGCGGGCTCGACGAATCTCTTCGCCCAGCTCGATGACGAACACTCGCGTCTGCAACTCGCTGAGGCTCAGGACATGGTGCCACAAACCCGCGGCATTGCGCGCCGCGCGGTGTGCCGGCGTCATGCCCGTTCCGTTCATTTGCGCTTGATGATCCATGCCAGTGCTGCTCCCGCGACGAACGCCGCTGCGAAACACGGTATCGGATGGTCTTTGACCCACGCCTTCAGGACGAGGGCAAAATCGGCGGGAGAGGGCCGATCTGCCGGGGGTTCGGCAGTCGCGTCCTCTGGCGGAACCAGATCTTCCATACGATTATTCATGATCATGTGAGGCCTCCTCGCTTTCCCGTTCCGGCGCGTATCGACTGTCTGGACGGTCTGCCACGCAGTTCAGAAGGCTTTGTCCCAGAAACTGGATGCCGCGCTGTGCGACCGCCCCCAGGACG
>JBLMWR010000538.1:0-4098 GCA_050257335.1 Deltaproteobacteria bacterium
CTTGACGCTTCCCGTTCACGATGCGCTGGCACTGGCGAATGAACATGCCAGCATGCTAACTCGTCCTTTCCATCCGCCAAGACGACTTGTTGTCACTACATCGCGTTTTCAGACTGCGATCATTGAAATCCGCCGCGCTTCCGCCGATAAGAAACGACTTACGTCGAAAACTGCCCGAAACAAATTTCGAAAAAGTCGTTTTGCGTCTCCAGTTGGGGAAGTTAGGCTAAAGCCTGAACTCCAGCGAATCCGCGCGGATCCGTACTACGACCGTCGATGTCTCTGCGTGGCGCGCAAATTGTCAATTTGGGAAAGGAGGGAGAAGAACCGCGGATGTCGCGGATGGCCGCGGATAAACACGAACGGGGTGAACTGGCACATCCCCGCGTATCCGCGTAATCCGCGGTTAAATTCTTTTGGTTCCGGTCAAAGGCCGGGCCGAGTCATCCGCGGTTCCCGTGAGCTGCCGTTGCCGGGTTTTGCGATTCGCGGGTCACTTTTCTGCAGCGGACCTTCGCGCCCGCCGCCATTCGCGGAGGAACTCGAACACCATCGGCAGGACAGAGATGATAATGATACCGGCAATCACGTACCGGAAATTCTCTTTGACGCGCGGATGGTTGCCGATTGCAAAGCCTCCCAGCAGGAAGATGAGTATCCACGCGATCCCGCCGATGACGTTGAACGCCGTAAAGCGGCGGTAAGTCATGCGGCCCATGCCGGCGACGAACGGGGCGAACGTGCGGACAACCGGAACGAACCGCGCCAGGATGATCGTCTTGGCTCCGTATCGTTCGTAGAATTCGTGGGTTCGCTCCAGGTGTTTCGGGTTCAGGAAGCGGATCTTTTCGCCGCGGAAAATGCGCGGGCCCAGAAGCAATCCGATCCAGTAATTGACGGTGTCTCCCAGAATGGCGGCGATCGTGAGCAGCGCGATCAGGGCGGTGAGGCTGAGCCCGTTCGGCCGCGCCGCAAACGTGCCGAGGGCGAACAGCAGCGAATCCCCGGGGAGAAAGGGGGTGACCACCAGGCCCGTCTCGCAGAAAATCACGAGAAACATCAGGGCGTAAATCCACGGACCGAAGTCCTGGATCAGGCCGTCGAGGTGCTGCTCAATGTGCAGAACGAGATCGATGAACTGCTTCAGATATTCCATCGTTGGCAAGCCGCCAGCGGGGTTGTTACGATGCGCTGTGAAAGTGGCGGAGTGTACAAAAAGCGGTCTCTGTCGGGATAGGGCAAATCGGGTGAAAGGTCCGGGATTACGAATCGACCACGACGTGCGGCGGGTGTGGCACTGCGCGAAGTGCGGGAAGACGGTCCGCACGCCGGTGCACGTCGTCGCCCAGCGGTGCAGTTGTTCCGACGCTTCCTGGATGGCGCTGCAACCGCCGGTCAAACGCGAGCCGTTTCGCCCCCCCGTTCGCGAGCCGCTGCCAGAGTTCGAACCTGCACCGGAGCAACCGGCCCCGGTCGCCCCCGACACCCCGATCGTCGAGGAACCCTCCGTCACATTCCAAGCCGAAGAGGCGGTTCCCGTGGCATCGCCGGCCGAAACAAATGAACCTGCACCGGCACTGGCGCCCTCCATAACCACAGCTCCCGCTGTGCCGCCCGATGCCGCCACCGCAGAACCCGCTGCCTCCGCGCCTGCCGCGTCGGAGCAAGCCCCGGTCAGTCCACCGCCGGACGACTTCGGCGCCGGACTGAGCGACGTTCCGCCGGAGCCGTCGGCGTGAACGGCCGCGACGTGCCTTTGGCCGGTCCGTCTGCATTTTTGTGTGAAACTGTGCTTCATTTGGCCAAAAAAACTCACGCAAAGACGCACAGAAAGAATTGCAACGACGAGATGAAACGAATGGTTCCGAAGGGATTGGTCCGTATGTGAGAGGCGTTTAACCGCGGATCACGCGGTTCCTTTTTCGTCAATTGAATTTCGTCTTTTCCCATGCATGAGTCTGATATCGTTATCCGCGGGGCGCGCGAGCATAACCTGTGCGACGTGAGCCTGCGGCTGCCGAAAAACCGGTTGATCGTCATGACGGGGGTCAGCGGCTCGGGCAAAAGCTCGCTGGCCTTCGATACGCTCTATGCCGAGGGGCAACGCCGTTACGTCGAGTCGCTGTCGAGCTACGCCCGGCAGTTTCTCGGGCAGATGCCCAAGCCCGACGTCGATTCGATCACCGGGCTGGCCCCGTCGATTTCGATCCAGCAGAAGACGATCGGGCGCAACCCGCGCAGCACCGTCGGGACGATCACCGAAATCTACGACTACCTGCGGGTGCTGTTCGCGCGCGTCGGGCAGGGGCACTGCCCGCACTGCGACCGTCCGATCACCGCGCAGACCCGCGATCAGATTCTCGAAAGCCTGCTGCAACTCCCGGAAGGGACCCGGTTTCTGGTGCTGGCTCCGGTCGTGCAGAGACAGAAGGGGGAATACCGCGATCTGTTCGACGATCTGCTCAAGCAGGGATACCTGCGGGCCCGCGTCGATGGGCGCGTCGTCGCGCTCACCGAGAACCTCAAGCTCGACCGGCAGATGCGGCATACGATTGATGTCGTCGTGGACAGGCTGGAGGCTGGTTCCGCGGGGCGGACGCGCCTGGCCGAGGCCGTTGAAGCCGCCCTGCGCCTCGGAAACGGCAGCCTGATCGTGTCGTTCGTAGTCCCGCCTTCAGGCGGTAAGGTTGAAGCTCGCGACAAGCCGTCGAAGAGCAGAAGATCGCTGGGGAATCCGCCTGAAGGCGGGACCACGAACGATGGCGGTACGACGAGCGAAGGCGACCCTGCCGACGCTGGCGGTTTTGCGCCGTCAATCGCCAACGACCGCCTCTTCAGCTCGCGCTACGCCTGCACGCATTGCGGGATCAGCTACGAGCCCCCCAGCCCCCAACTTTTCAGCTTCAACAGTCCGCAGGGGATGTGTCCCGACTGCAACGGCCTGGCCCTGCGGCACGACTTCGACCTCGATCTTCTGATTCCCGACGACTCGCTGTCGCTGGTCAAAGGAGCCGTCGCGCTATTGGGACGGTTTCGCGATCTGGGGCGCTGGCGCCGGCACATCTTCGAGGGCGTTGCGACGCTCCTGGAGCGAGAGCACAATCTCGACGAGGGATCGCTTCTCGCCACTCCCTGGCGCGATTTGCCCGCCGCCGTGCGGAAGCTCCTGCTCTACGGCACCGGCGATCGCAACATCACCTTCAGTTGGCGTTACCGCGGCGGAGTCTGGAAGCACGGCGGAAAATTCCCCGGCATCGTCCCCGAGCTGCTCGACAGCTATCGCAAGGCGCGCAACCCGATGCGGCGGCGGCAGCTCGAAAAGTACATGCGCGTCACAAAATGCACGAGCTGCGCCGGGACGCGGCTCAATCCCCAGGCCCGGTCGGTGAAAATCGGGTCGCTGAGTTTCGCTCGGGAGCCGCAGACTGCGGGGAAACCACCCCGGCCACCCCTTGCCCACCCCCACTTGGCAGTCGCGCCTGCACCGGGCGCGGGTGCCACTGGCAAGTTGACGCTGCCCGAGGTGTGTGGCCTGAACATCGCCGAAGCGGCGCAGTTCTTCGAGAAGCTCGATCTCGATCCGACCGGCCAGCTTATCGCCGGGGAGATCCTGAAAGAGATTCGGGGCCGGCTCGGGTTTCTGCTGCGCTGCGGTCTCGATTACCTGACCCTCGATCGCGGTGCGCCGACCCTTTCAGGGGGTGAAACGCAGCGGATCCGGCTGGCCGGGCAGATCGGCTGCGGCCTGGTGGGAGTGGTGTACATTCTCGACGAGCCGTCCATTGGTCTGCATCCCCGGGACAACGACAAGCTGCTGGGGAGCCTGCTGCAGCTCCGCGATCAGGGGAACACGGTGATCGTCGTCGAGCACGACGAAGACACGATCCGCTCGGCGGACCACGTCGTCGATTTCGGTCCCGGTCCGGGGGTGCGCGGCGGTCAGGTCGTGGCCCAGGGCCCCCTCCGCGAGATCTGCTCCGAGCCGCGCAGTCTGACCGGGAAGTTCCTTTCCGGGACGGCGCAGATCGAGGTCCCCAAATCCCGCCGGCCGCGCGGGAAAAAAGAACTGGTCGTCGTCGGCGCCCGGCACAATAACCT
>JBLMWR010000539.1:0-8309 GCA_050257335.1 Deltaproteobacteria bacterium
GGCGGATCTGCGACCATCTGGGGAGCGAGCACAAGCTGTTCACGCGCGGGGGGGAGGAGGGGTGCGGGGGTGATGAATTCAAGCCCAGGGGCTGCGTCCCCTGGGTACTGTCAAACGCACACAATACCCACGGGACACAGCCCGTGGGCTTGAGGTGTGTGCCCTATCGCGTCAGTTCATTGCATCGCGCAGCCTTCTTCACCCCTCCTCCCCCCACCTTTTGAACAGCTTGTGTTCGATCCCCAGGTGGTCGCAAATGCGGCCCACCACGAAATCGACCAGGTCCTGGATCGAGTGGGGGACGTGATAGAACCCGGGCATCGCCGGCATCACCGTCGCCCCCGCCTCCGCCAGCCGCCGCATGTTCTCGAGCTGGATGCTCGACAGCGGCATCTCGCGGGGAACGACGATCAGCTTGCGGCGTTCCTTCAGGTGCACGTCGGCCGCGCGCTGGATCAGGTTTTCGGAATGCCCGCCGGCGATGCTCGCCAGGGTCCCCATCGAGCAGGGGCAGATCACCATTCCGCTCGTCAGAAACGACCCGCTGGCAATCCCCGCTCCGAAGTCCTCGAAGTGATGGTAGACGATCCTCCCTTTTTGCGAGTCGCCGAAGACCGAGCTGATGTCGGCCAGGGCCGAGCGGTCGGGGATGAGCGTCTGCAGCGCACTGTCGGAGGCCAGCTCCGACTCGTCGGGGAGCAGATGCGACAGCTTGAAATCGCGGAGATCGATCTTGATCCCCAGCTCGCGGTCGAGCACGATCGCCGCCGAGCGGCTGATCGTCAGGTGCACTGTGTGCCCGGCAACAAGCAGCACTTCGAGCAGACGAATGGCGTAAATCGCGCCGCTGGCGCCCGTCATGGCCACTACGAGATCGTTCATGGGAGTGGATTTCGGATTGGGGATTTCGGATTTCGAATTTATTTTTCTCCAATATACAGCGTCGCGATCCCGAACGTCAGCGGGGTGAACGTCACGGTCGCCAGTCCGCATTCTTTCATCAGGCCGGCCAGCCGTTCACCGTACGGAAACTCGCCGACCGAGGCGGGGAGGTAGCTGTAGGCCTGCTGTCTGCTGCGCGAAATGAGCTGGCCGATGCGCGGCAGGATGTTCCGGAAGTACCAGGTATAGAGGCCCCGCAACAGGCGATTGGTCGGCAGCGAGAACTCGAGGACGACGACTTTCCCTCCCGGTTGGCAGACGCGAATCATCTCCCGCAGGCCCCGGGTCGTATTGGTGACGTTGCGCAGGCCGAACGCCACGCACACGATCTGAAACTGCTCATCCGCAAACGGCAATTGCTGGGTGTCCGCCTGCAGGAACACGAACGGGACACCCGCGTTCTCCCTCTCCCCCCGGGAGAGGACGGGGGCGAGGGCCGCGCGCGGTTTCGCCGCCTTTTTGTCCGCGATCACCAGCATCTCCTGCGTGAAATCCGCCCCCACCACGGGTACCTCCCCGCGCCCCTTTTTCCAGTACGCGAGCGCCAGGTCCCCCGTCCCCGTGCAGACGTCGAGAATGGGGGCCGTGCCGCGCGGCGCCGCCGCGCGCACCGCCCGCCAGCGCCAGTACCAGTCGGTCCCGCCGGAGAGGAAGTGGTTGAGAAAGTCGTACCGCGGCGAAATCTCGCCGAACATCCGGCGGATCCGCTCTTCGGATTTATCGACCCTGGGGGGAGAGACGGTTTCAGTCATTGCAGCGGGTACAGGCGGCTCAATTTCGCAATTGGGATTTCGGATTTCGGAATTATTTGGCAAGCGTCAAATTCGAAATCCCACATCCGAAATCCATTTTACCACGTCTCCGGCAGCACCGCCCCCAGGCCGTACTGCGCCCAGCGCGCGGTCACGGCGTCTTTCACCTCGCGCGACATGATCATCTCTTCGGGCCAGGGGCGCGGGTGCCCTTCTTCGGGAAACTTGCGAGTGGCGTCGATCCCCATCTTGTACCCCACGCCGCAAACCGGCGCGGCGTGGTCGAGAATGTCGGTAGGCCCTTCGTTAAAGACCACGTCGCGGCCGGGATGCACGTTGGCCCCCACGTGGAACCACACCTTCTCTTCATCCTGCACGTCCACGTGCTCGTCGACCACCACCACGATCTTCGAGAACATCATCTGCCCCATGCTCCAGATGGCGTTCATCACCTTCCGTGCCTGCATGGGGTAAGTCTTTTTGATGCTGACGAAGCACAGGTTATGAAACGCGCCCGGCCGCGGCAGGTTGTAATCGACCAGTTCGGGGATGAACATTTTGATGAGCGGCAGGAAGATGCGCTCGGTGGCCTTCCCCAGCCAGTAGTCCTCCATCGGCGGCTTGCCCACGATCGTCGTGGGATAGATCGGATTGGCGCGCTGCGTGATGGCCGTCACGTGATACAGCGGAAACTGGTCCGCCAGGCTGTAAAACCCGGTGTGATCGCCGAACGGCCCTTCGGTCTGCCACGGCTCGGTCGTATCGATGTAGCCTTCGATCACGATCTCGGCGCCGGCGGGGACTTCCAGGTCGATCGTCCGGCACTTCACCAGGTCGATCGGCGCCCCGCGCAAGAACCCGCCGAGCAGACACTCGTCGGTATTGGGAGGAAGCGGAGCGGTCGCCATGTAGGGAAAGACCGGGTCGCCGCCCAGCGAGACGGCGATCGGCATCTGCGTCCCCAGCTTTCTGTACTCCATGAAGTTCTGGCAGCCGTCGTGATGCAGGTGCCAGTGCATGAAGCACGTGTTTTTGTCTTTGAGCTGCAGGCGGTACATGCCGACGTTCCGCTCACCGGTCACAGGATTCTTCGTGAACACCTGGCCGAATGTGATGAACCGGCCGGCGTCGAGGGGCCAGCATTGCAGGACGGGAAGCTCGCCCAGGTCGACGTCACGGCCGAGCTTCACCACCTGCTGGCACGCCCCCGTACGAACGACGCGCGGGGGGAGCCTGGCGAGCTGCGCGAATTGCGGCACGAGCTTCAGCTTTTCGAGCCACCCTTCGGGCACCTGCGGCCTGATCAGCCCGGCGATGCGCTCGGCGACCTCCTCGAACGACTTCACCCCCAGCGCGCGGCACATACGCTTGTAGCTGCCCAGCAGATTGATGACGACCGGCATCGAGCTGCCCTTGACGTTCTCGAAGAACAGGGCCGGGCCGCCGTGGGGCGACTTGCTCACCCGGTCGGTGATCTCGGTGATTTCGAGAACAGGATCGACCTCGGCCGAAATGCGGACCAGCTCGCCGTCATCCTGCAGCTCGGAGAGAAAATCGGAGAGATTGTCGTAGGCCATTGCGTTCGCGGAGGCGTGGAAAAATCGGGAATTTTCGCATTATAGGGGTCCACTGAGCAAACCGAAACGCTCTGGCAGAGTTAACGGCGTGAGGACATAATAAGAGATGCCACAAATTGCCGGTTTGAGTCATTACCCGTCGAGGGTCAACATGGCGACAGTCCTCATTGAACCCCAGACGCCGCAGAGTCAACGGTTGCTGACCGCAGCCGACCTCGCGGCACTGCCGGCAGAATTGCCCTCGGGGCCCGTAAAATATGAACTCTACGACGGAAAACTGGTGCTCAAGGCTCCGCCGGCGGACGAACACAGTGTGATCCAGCATCGAATCGGAATCGCTCTGTACAAGTGCGCCGAGGCTATCGGACTTGGTGAGGCTCGGTCTGAGGTAGGAGTCATTCTCCGGCGAAATCCGGATCGTGTCGTCGGCCCAGACGCCGCGTTAATCGCGAAACGGTCGCTCCCCGTCCGGAGGTCGCCGGAAGGCTATCTCGAAACGATCCCTGAACTCGTCGTCGAGATCCGCAGTAAAAATGATTCGCCGGCCGAACTCTGCGACAAAGCTCAAGAGTACCTGCAGGCCGGCGTGCAGATCGTGTGGATCGTCGAGCCCCAGTCCATATCTGTAACGGTTTTCCGCCCGCGGGAGAGTGCTCGCGAATTCAAGGCGAGCGACACGCTCACCGCCGAGGGGGTCATCCCCGGTTTCAAGGTGCCGGTGGCGGAGCTGTTCGGCGAGTGATTGCCGCCGTGTGACAAAAGAAAAACAGCCTGGCTGCTCCTGAGCAGCCGGGCTGTTGTCATCGACATTGCGATCAGAACCACGCCTTTTGTCCGACCTGGTAGGTCTGGATAAAGTCGGCATCGGACTTGGTGAGGTAGATGATTCCCTCGATGAGCCCGATGATGCTGGAGATTCCCGTACAGGCGATGAGCAACATGATAATTCCGGCGGTCGTCTGACCCAGCACAAACTTGTGCACGCCGAACCCACCCAGCAGAATCGCCAGCACTCCGCACAGGACCCGTTTCGATTCCACCGGTTGTTCGCCTGGTGCAGCAGACATGAGGACGCCCCCTTTTTGTCTAGAGATGTTTGGAAACGGAATTGTTCCGACCCAGCCGGAAAACCAACGGCCAGTGAACCAGAAATGACCCAGCAATCGCAGGCATTCTAGCCATATTCGTCGCGGGGATTCAATGAAAAACCGGACGTGACGGTCTGTTTCAAAGGAAGACTCCACGGGCGCGGCAAAACAGGGATCATGCGCAAATTGATTCGCCGCAGCGTTCCGTTTCTTGACATGATCCGGTTGCTTTTCTCGCAGGCGGGCCTCCGGTAGACTGGCAGCGCCGTCAAACGCTGTTCCCATCGACCGATCCCTCTTCGAGCAGGCGCCCCCGATATGGCCGACTTCTTCCCCGAAATCCCGGTGATTCGCTACGAAGGCCCCGGCAGCAAGAATCCTCTGGCCTTCAAACATTACAACCCCGAAGAGGTCGTCGAAGGGCAGAAGCTCCGCGACCTGATGCGCTTCAGCGTCTGCTACTGGCACACCTTCCGCGGCACCGGAAGCGACCCCTTCGGGGCGGCGACGCTCGTGCGCCCGTGGGACGACGGGTCGAATTCGGTCGAGAACGCGGTGAAGCGCGTCCATGCGGCGTTCGAGTTCTTCACCAAGATCGGCGCCCCGTTCTACTGCTTCCACGACCGCGACGTGGCCCCCGAGGGGAGCACGCTCAAGGAATCGAACAGGCTCCTCGACGAGGTCGTCAAGGCCCTCAAGGAGCAGCAGCAAAAAACGGGCGTGAAGCTTCTGTGGGGAACGGCAAATCTCTTTTCGCACCCGCGCTACATGCACGGGGCCGCCACGAGCTGCAACGCCGACGTCTTCGCCTACGCCGCCGCGCAGGTCAAAAAGGCGATCGAGGCAACGCACGAGCTGGGGGGCGTGAACTACGTCTTCTGGGGCGGGCGCGAAGGCTACATGAACCTCTACAACACCAACATGAAGCGCGAACTCGACCACCTCGCCCGCTTCATGCACCTGGCGTGCGATCACGCCAAAGCGATCGGCTTCAAGGGGCAGTTCCTGTTCGAGCCCAAGCCCAAGGAGCCGACGAAGCACCAGTACGACTTCGACGCCGCGGCATGTCTCAACTTCTTGCGGGCCAACGGCCTCACCGAAAAAGTGAAGCTGAACATCGAGACGAACCACGCCACGCTCGCCGGGCACACCATGATGCACGAGCTGGAATACGCCCGCATCCAGGGGGCGCTGGGGAGCATCGACGCCAACACAGGGGACCTGCTCCTGGGGTGGGACACCGACCAGTTCCCCACCGACATTTACCTGACGACGCAGTGCATGCTCGTCATCCTCGAGCAGAAAGGGCTGGCCCCCGGCGGCATCAACTTCGACGCCAAGGTCCGCCGCGAAAGCTTCGAGCCGATCGATCTCTTCTACGCCCACGTCGGCGGAATGGACGCGTTCGCCCGTGGGGCGAAGATCGCCGCCGCGATCCGCAAGGACGGCGTGCTCGCCGATTTCGTCAGGAAACGCTACCGCAGCTACGACGAGGGGATCGGCAAAAAGATCGAAGAGGGGAAAGTTTCATTTGCCGACCTCGAAAAGTACATGCTCGACAAGGGGAACCCCGACAAGAACGAAAGCGGCCGGCAGGAGCTGCTGGAGAATATTGTCAATCAGTATCTTTAGCAGTAGTGCCGTGCAGGGCTGTAGCATGGGCTTCCAAGCCCGTGCGCGTTTGGCGATTTGGGGTACGGGAGTCGACTTTTGTGATCAGTGACGCACGGGCTTGGAAGCCCATGCTACGTGGGCTGGATGCCGTTCTTGGGGGCGAACCAGCCGGTGAAGTCGCCGCGCAGGGCGTTGGCGATGGAGGCGTGCCGCTCGCCGAGCCAGCGCCATAGCCGGCGGACGCCGAGGTAGTTCAGATAGACGAGTCCCGCGATGGTCAGCACCCAGGGGAGCACGCCGTGGGTGGCGACCGCGAGCATGACGGCGGCCACATTGACCAGACAGAGCGGAAAGGCAATCGCGGCGAAGAGGGCGAAGGGCATCCCGCGCAGCCGCCCGTTCGAACGCAGCACGCGCACGAGCGCGAAGAATCCGAGCAGGCTCGCCAGAAACAGATTGACTCCGAAATACACCGCAATCACATCCCGCTCCTGAGGCATGCTGCTGGCCATCATGACAGCGGCGAGGAGCAGAAGCACCCCCACCAGTCCCGCACTCCCGACCGCAAGCCGTGAAACGCGCGGTCCCTTCGGCTTTGCCGGTGCGGACTCGATCGTCGCGTCTCTCAGCCTGCCGCGGAGTTCCTCGGGGATGTACGACTCGGGGGGATCGAGCGAATTCAGGACGGCGACGACTTCTTCGCGGGTGAACGTTTCGCCCCGGCGGGAGAGGAGCTCGAAGATCTGCGTTTCGACCTCGCCGACGATGTGGCGGCGTTCGGAATATGAGACCTGCACGCGCAACAGGATCTGCTCGATGGCGTCGAGGCGGGCGTCGATCAGGTTTCGGAATTCGGGGTTCAATTCGGCGGCCGTCATGACGAGGCTCCTTGAACGAGTTGATTGACCGAGCTTTGAATCGAGTGCCAGTGTCCGATCATTTCCCCGAGCCGCTGCCGGCCGGACGCCGACAGGCGGTAATACCGGCGCGGCGGTCCGCTGGGGGAGTCGGCCGTGCGGACCAGCAGGCAGCGGTCGCGCGCGAGGCGCGCGAGAACGGGGTAGACGGTGCTTTCGGTGACTTCCAGCCCGGGGACCTTGCCCAGCTTCTCGACGATCTGGTAGCCGTAGGCTTCTTCGTCGCGGAGCGCCGCCAGGACGCACAGTTCGACGAGTCCCTTGCGGAATTGAGTGATCCAGGCCTGCATCGTCCGGCTCGCGGGTGACTACTACGCAATACATTGTAGCTGGCTGTGACGTGAGCGTCAAGGAAGAATCTGCAGAATTCGCATGATAATGATATCGATGCCGAGCCCACGGGCGGGCACCGCCGCGAGAAGCGGTGGTCCCCGTGGGTACTGTCGGCGCGTCGCGGACGGAGAACTTGCAATTGAAGAGTCGAAGGCCGGGAGCGCGACCCCCTCTTCCCAAGAGATCGTCCCACTTTCGATTCGGTGACGATTTAGAATTCCCTCCCCCTTGATGGGGGAGGGTTGGCGCGGATTATTCATACTCCCACGAAATGCGGCGTGCGCCGTAGCAGAACTCGTGAGAGTTCTGACTCCAACGGTAATCGGGGCACCGAATTCTCACGAATTCGGCTACCGCGGCGTGAATAATCCGGGTTAGGGTGGGGGTGAGGAGCCAGTAGACGCTCGCCCCCCACCCCAGCCCTCCCCCACGAGGGGGGAGGGAGAAAGGACCGCATTTGCCGTCTCGAAAGTGGGATGATCTCCGAAGGGGGAGAGGTCGATGGCGCGCGCCGCGAGTCGCCCGCTTATTTCGGCGGTGGTGGCGGCGGGGGCGACGCGAGCCGCGTGGCGAATTGCGGGACCTGGCCGGCGGGGGTCCAGTTCCCGAGGGGGGGGCTCCACAAGAGGGTCCCGGCGTTCACCTGCCCGGCGGCGATGCCTTCGGCGATCTGGGCCGCGGTGAAGGGGCCTTGCGACTGGCCGCCGACGGCGATGTGCCAGGCGTCGCCGGGGGGCGGCGGCGGAACGGCCGCTCCCGGCGCCCCAGCACGGCCCAGGTTCTGCGCCATCTGGCTGGCCATGCCGAATCCCACTCCCAGTCCCACTCCAGCGCCGGCGACGCCGGAAGGGTTGGCGGCGGCGACGGTCATCGCCTCCCCCATCTGGTACTGCTGGAACCGGTTCATGTCTCCGATCACGCCCATCTTCGTCCGCGTGTCGAGCGCCTTCTCGACGTCTTCGGGGAACGAGATGTTGACGATGAACAATTGCGGGATGTCGAGGCCGTACTCGTCATCGACCCGCTCGCACACGTACTTCCGCAGCGTCTCGGACATCTCGCGGTAATTCGCGGCCAGGTCGAGGG
>JBLMWR010000540.1:0-6546 GCA_050257335.1 Deltaproteobacteria bacterium
GCCCGGCGATCATCGCCAGGTTCCCCCCCCCCACCCTGACCCCATGGCCCACGTCGATGACCGAGTCTTCTGGCTGGTACTCGCGGCTGGCCAGCTTGAAGGGTTTGAGAATGGCGACGACTTCTTCGACCCCGGGGATCGCCGCCAGCGGGGCGTTCCGCACGGCGTCTTCTTCACCGATCACCCCGATGATCGTGCGCTTGATGCCGCGGCTGACGTCGGTCCGCAACCCCATCTCGTGAATGCGGGCCACGACGTGATCGATCTGTTCCTGCGTGGAATTGGGCTTGACGACGATAATCATTCGACCGGTTCGCTCCGCGGATAAGAACCGAGCAACTCCATCCGCACTGCCTTCCGTTCGAGCTCGGCGAGCATGCGCTTGGTGCGCGCGTCGGCCGCATGTCCCTCGAATTCCAGAAAGAACAGGTAACCGACCTCCGGGCCTTTCAGCGGAAACGACTCGATCCACGTTAAATTGAGGTTGTTTTTCTTGAAGGCCAGCAGCGCCTCGGCGAGCGACCCGGGTTTGTGCGGAATCTGCAGAAGGACCGCAGTCTTGTCGTCACCCGTCGGCTTCGTCGCTTCGTCGCCGATCACCGCGAACCGGGTGACGTTGCTCTTGTTGTCTTCGATATTCTCGGCGACGATCTGCAGTTCGTACTGCACGGCCGCCTGGCGGCTGGCCACCGCCGCCGCGCCGAACTTGTCGCGGGCCAGTTGCGCCGCCGTCGACGTGCTCGTTACCTCGATCAGACGCGACTGGGGCATATTGCGGCTCAGCCAGTCGCGGCACTGGGACAGGGCCTGCGGCTTGCTGTAGATCTCCGTAATCTCGCTGCGCTGGCACCGCGCCATCAGGTTGTGATGAATCGCCAGTTGCACTTCCCCGCAGATCTTCAGAGGCAGCCGCGTGAACATGTCGAGCGTGTCGACGACGCGCCCGTCAGTGCTGTTCTCAATCGGGGCGATTCCGTAATCGGCGTGCCCGCGATTGACTTCCTCGAAAACGGCGGCGATATTGTTGACCGGAATGAAAGACGCCGACATGCCGAAGCGTTCGATCGCGGCCAGGTGCGTAAAGCTGTACGCCGGGCCGAGGTACACGATCCGCAGAACCTTCACGATACTCCGCGCCCCGCTGATCAACTCGCGGAAGATCCCGCGCAGGGCCGACTCGGTCAAAGGGCCAGGGTTGCCTTTTTGTAAAAGCTCGGTCAAGTGCTCATCGCAAATCGGGGAGAAGAGCAGTTTCTGAGGATTGGTCTGCCCCTGAATCAACTTGACTGTCAGCGCTGCCCGCCGGCTGGCCAGTTTTACGATTTCTCGATCCAGCCGCCGGACCTCCGATTCCGATGCTCCCGCGGATTCTCTCGGGTGGGAATTGTGAGCAGCATGGGGCTTCGATTTTGCTGCCTTCGGTGCCGGGCTGCGGCCGCGTTTCAGCTCTTTCTTGGCCATTCGTGCCTTTCAGGCAAAGATTCCCCGTCCCACCGGCAATCCCTTGCTTCCATAAAGTCAAATCACGGTTGGCTTTTTTACTGGCAGGCATAGGCAGTGTCAAGGAGCCGGAAAGCACGAAACGCTGAAATCCCCGGACTTTATGATCGTTTGGAGACCGATGATTTGTTGCGGGAGCCAATTTGGCAGTTGTCCTGTGAACGGATCTTCGATCAGCGATTGCCAAATTGGCATTTTATACGTCATCGGGTTCCATTTCCAAATGTTTTGGAATGTAGCAAGTCATGTCATAGTAGAATGTTATGAAAAAACCAGGTAGCGCGATCATGCTCGGCACACGCTTTGCCAAAGATGATTTACGATGGTTCATGGGTAGAAGATGCGAATCGATATCCGCGGGCTCGCTTGGCGAGCCCGTGAGAAACAGGTCATTCAGGATTTGAAACAGGAGAGTCGACATGGCGGCACGTGGCGAGACAATCGTGGGGATCGATCTGGGGACGACGAACTCGGTCGTCGCGATCATGGAGGGGGGCGAGGTCAAAGTCATTGCCAACTTGGAAGGGAATCGCCTGACCCCCAGCGTCGTGGCCTTCACCGATAAGGGAGAGATCCTGGTCGGCGACCCCGCCAAGCGGCAGGCTGTGACGAATCCCAGGCGAACCATTTATTCAATTAAACGCTTCATGGGGCGCCGCCACAGTGAAGTGGCCTCCGAAGAAAAGATCGTTCCCTACGAAGTCGTCGGGGGACCGAGCGAGTACGTGAAGGTCAAGGTTGGCGACAAACAATACACGCCCCCCGAGATCTCGGCCCATGTCCTCCGCAAGCTCAAGGAAGCTGCGGAAAGTTACCTGGGACACAAAGTGAACCGGGCGGTCATCACCGTTCCCGCGTATTTCAACGACGCACAGCGTCAGGCCACCAAGGACGCCGGGCAGATCGCCGGACTCGAAGTCGAACGGATCATCAATGAGCCGACGGCCGCCGCGCTCGCCTACGGTCTGCAGAAGAAGAAGGAAGAGAAGATCGTCGTGTTCGACCTCGGCGGGGGAACGTTCGATGTCTCGGTTCTGGAAGTGGGAGACGACGTTGTCGAAGTTCTCAGCACCAACGGCGACACGCACCTGGGGGGCGACGACTTCGATGAAGAGTTGATCAATTTCATCGCCGATCGGTTTAAGAAAGATAATGGAATCGACCTGCGCAAAGATGCGATGGCCCTGCAGCGGCTGCGGGAAGCGGCCGAGAAGGGAAAGAAGGAGCTGTCGTCGTCGCAGAGCACCGACATCAACCTGCCCTTCATCACCGCCGACGCCACCGGCGCCAAACACCTGCAGATGACGATCACCCGCGCCGAATTCGAGCGCCTGGTCGATCATCTGGTCGAACGCTGCCGCGGCCCCGTGACCAAAGCGCTCGCGGATGCCAAACTCAACCCCAGCCAGATCGACGAGGTGGTGCTGGTCGGCGGTTCGACGCGCGTTCCGAAAGTGCAGGAGCTGGTCCGCAAGATGTTCGACAAGGAGCCGCACAAGGGGGTCAACCCGGACGAAGTGGTGGCTGTCGGCGCGGCGATCCAGGGGGCGATCATCGGCGGCGATGTGAAGGACGTCGTGCTGCTCGACGTGACGCCGCTATCGCTGGGGATCGAGACCGAGGGGGGCGTGATGACGGTCCTTGTGGAGCGCAACACCACCATTCCCACCGAGAAGAAAGAGACGTTCAGCACCGCTGCCGACAACCAGACCGCCGTCACCGTCAAGGTCTTCCAGGGCGAGCGGAAAATGGCCAACGACAACCGGTTGCTCGGGCAGTTCAACTTGGATGGGATCCCGCCCGCGCCGCGCGGCGTGCCCCAGATTCAGGTCACCTTCAGCATCGACGTCAACGGGATCCTGAACGTTACGGCGAAGGACCTCGGCACCAGCAAGGAACAGACGGTCAAGATCGAGCAGTCGAGCGGGCTGTCGGAAGCCGAGATCGAGAAAATGAAGAAGGACGCCGACGCTCACGCCGACGAGGACCAGCGGAAGCGCAAGCTGGCTGAGGCGCGAAATCACGCCCACAGCCTGATTTACCAGACCGAGAAGCTGCTCAAGGAGCACTCCGACAAACTCGACGCCGCATCGAAGTCGGCGATCGAAGCGGCGGTCGCCAAGGTCAAATCGAAGGCCGACGGGGACGATGCGGCGGCGATCGAACAGGCGGTCGATGAACTGAACCAGGCGGCTCACGCCCTGTCGAAGCACATGTATGAGCGGACGGGCCAGGCCCCACCGGCAGGAGGAGCGGAGCCGTCGGGCGACGGCACACAGGCGGGCCCCCAGGAGGAAGTCATCGACGCCGAGTTTGAGAAGAAGGAATAAGCACGGACGACGCGGACAACTCTTTCATAAACCGTTCCCGTCTCGGTAAGGGCGCTGTTCCTGGCGGCCTTATTCGGTCGGACTGATCGCCGTCCGTTTCAAGGATTCCCATTATGGCCTTTCGATTTGAAAAACTGACCGTTAAAGCGCAGGAAGCCGTACAGCGCGCCCACGGCCTGGCGCAGGATTACGGCAATCCGCAGTTGCAGCCGCTGCATCTTTTGGCGGCCCTGCTGAAGGAGGAGCAGGGGATCGTCAAACCGCTGGTTCAGAAGATCGGGGCCAACCTCAAGCAGCTCGATTCGATCGTCGATGGCGAGTTGAAGCGGCTGCCGAAGGTCAGCGGCGCAGTGGGCGAGGTGGGGCTCAGTTCGGCCGCCCTGAAAGTCCTCGAAACGGCGCAGGATCTCGCGCAGAAGATGAAAGATCAGTTCGTTTCGACCGAACATCTTCTGCTCGCGCTCACGCAGGTCGACGATCAGGCGAAACGACTTCTGGAGATGCATGGCGTCGAAGAGCAGGATGTACTGAACGCCCTCAAAGCCGTCCGCGGCGGCCACCAGGTCACCGATCAGAGTCCCGAAGAGAAACTCCAGGCGCTCGAAAAATACGGACGCGATCTGGTCGAACTGGCCCGGCAGGGGAAGATCGACCCCGTCATCGGCCGCGACACCGAAATTCGCCGCGTCATCCAGATCCTCTCCCGCCGCCGCAAGAACAACCCGGTCCTGATCGGCGAGGCAGGAGTCGGCAAGACGGCCATCGTGGAAGGTCTGGCGCACCGGATCGTGCTCGGCGACGTGCCGCAGAACCTGAAAGACAAGACGGTCGTCGCCCTCGACATGGGGGCCCTTATCGCCGGGACCAAGTACCGCGGTGAATTTGAAGACCGCCTCAAGGCCGTGCTCAAGGAAGTCGGTGAAGCGAACGGGCGGGTGATTCTGTTCATCGACGAACTGCACACCGTCGTCGGCGCCGGAGCCGCCGAAGGGGCCATGGACGCCTCGAACCTTCTCAAGCCTGCCCTCGCCCGCGGCGAGTTGCATTGCGTGGGGGCTACGACTCTTGACGAATACCGCAAGCACATCGAGAAAGACCCGGCGTTGGAACGCCGGTTCCAGCCGGTCGTCGTCCAGCAGCCGACAGTGGATGACACGATTTCGATTCTGCGGGGGCTCAAGGAACGGTATGAATCGCATCATGGCGTGCGGATCACTGACGACGCACTGATCGCGGCAGCGACTCTTTCCGACCGATACATCAACGACCGCTTCCTCCCCGACAAGGCGATCGACCTGGTAGACGAATCGGCCAGCCGGCTGCGAATGGAAATCGATTCGATGCCGGCCGAAATCGACGAGGCCACCCGCCAGCTCACGCGGATGCAGATCGAGGCCACGGCCCTGGCCCAGGAAACCAGCGCCGACAGCAGAGACCGGCTGCAAAAGCTCCGACGCGAGATCGCCGACCGCGAAGAGGAAGTGAACCGGCTGAAAGCCCAATGGTTGTCGGAAAAAGAATCGCTGGAGGCATTGCGGCCGCTTTCCGAAGAGATCGAGTCTCTGCGCACCGCCTACGAGCAGGCGTTCAAGAAGGCTCAACGGACGAACCTCAATGAGGATTTCATTACCGCCCATCAGGTCGAACAGAAGCTGCGGGCTGCCGAAAAGAAGCTCGCCGAGCTGGAGAAACGGGCCTCCGAGACGGGTGCGGGCGGCCAGAGGATGTTGCGCGAAGAAGTGACGGCCGAAGACATCGCCAAGGTCGTCAGCTCGTGGACGAACATTCCTGTTTCCCGCATGCTGCAGGGCGAACGGGAAAAGCTGCTGAAAATGGAGGACGCGATTCATCAGCGGATGATCGATCAGGAAGAGGCCGTCCGGGCGGTGTCCAACGCCGTCCGCCGGGCCCGTTCCGGCCTGCAGGACCGCAACCGCCCGATCGGGTCGTTCATCTTCCTGGGCCCGACCGGCGTCGGGAAGACCGAACTCTGCAAGGCCCTCGCCGAGTTCCTCTTCGATGACGAAAAGGCGATGGTGCGCATCGACATGAGCGAGTTCATGGAGCGGCACACGGTCTCTCGGCTGGTGGGGGCGCCTCCGGGCTACGTGGGTTACGAGGAAGGAGGCCGGCTGACCGAAGCCGTTCGCCGCCAGCCCTATTGCGTGCTGCTGCTCGATGAAATCGAGAAGGCGCATCGCGACGTCTTCAACATCCTGCTGCAGCTGCTCGACGACGGGCGGCTGACCGACAGCCACGGCCGCACGGTCAATTTCAGCAACTGCCTCGTCGTGATGACCTCGAACATCGGCAGCCAGGCGATCATGGACCTGGCCGGAAAGAAGGATGAGAAGGAGATCCGCAACCGGGTGACGGAAGCCCTGCGGCAGCATTTTCTGCCCGAGTTCCTCAACCGCATCGACGAGACCATCGTTTTCCACCCGCTGGGGCGCGAGGAGTTGCACAAGATCGTCGACCTGCAACTGGCACGGCTGCAGAAGCAACTGGCCGAAAGCAAATTCGATCTCGACGTCACACCCGCGGCGAAGGATCTCTTGAGCCAGGAAGGCTACGACCCGGTCTACGGCGCCCGGCCGCTCAAGCGGGTCATTCAGCAGCGCCTGCAGAACACACTTGCAAACGAGATTCTCTCCGGGACGTTCGCCGAGGGAATCCGGATCGTCGTGGACGCGAGGAACGGCGAGTTTACATTCGC
>JBLMWR010000541.1:0-5934 GCA_050257335.1 Deltaproteobacteria bacterium
AAACGGAAGGCTTTGACGCGTTTCTCCGGCAGGTCGAATCCACGAGCTGGGACGACATTGAATCGGCTTCGGGGGTGTCGCGAGGCGAAATCTGTCGCGTCGCCGAGCTGTACGTCGGCGCGAAACATGCCGTCATGGGATGGACGATGGGGATCACGCAACATTTGCACGGGACGGCGAACGTGAAAATGATCGCCAACCTGGCGCTCTTGCGGGGCATGGTCGGGCGCCCCCATGCGGGACTGATGCCGATTCGCGGCCACAGCAACGTGCAGGGAATGGGATCGGTCGGAGTCACGCCGCAGTTGAAAAAGGCGGTTCTCGAGCGGTTTGAAGCGCGCCTGGGAGTTCAAGCTCCCGCGGGGCCCGGGCTGGATACAATGGCCTGCATGGAAGCCGCCGGCCGCGGAGAAATGGACGTGGCCGTCTGCCTGGGGGGCAACCTGTACGGCAGCAACCCGGACGCCGCGTTCGCCGAACAATCCATGTCACGAATCGGCTGCGTGGCGTATCTCAGCACGACGTTCAACACCGGACACGCCTTCGGCCGCGGCCGCGAGACGATCGTTCTGCCCGTCCTGCCGCGCGACGAAGAACCGCAGCCGACGACGCAGGAGTCGATGTTCAGTTACGTCCGCCTGAGCGACGGGGGCGCGGCCCGGTACGCCGGCCCGCGAAGCGAAGTCGCCGTGCTGACGACTCTCGCCCGCAGGGTGCTGGGCGACGACGGGCCCGTCAACTGGCGCGAGCTGGAAAGTCACGACGCCGTGCGCAGGCTCATCGGCGAACTGATCCCGGGGCTCGAACCGATTGCCGAGATCGGGCGCACGCGAAAGGAATTCCATATTGCGGGGCGGCAGCTTGGCGGCATGCGCTTTCCAACCGCGTCGGGAAAGGCCCGGTTCCACGCAGTTGCGCTTCCGGAGCTGCCCCGACCGGCACGGGGCCAGCTTCGACTGATGACGGTGCGTTCCGAGGGACAATTCAACACCGTCGTTTACGAAGACGAGGATCTGTACCGGGGACAGGATCGGCGCGACGTCATTCTGATGAACTCGGCCGACATCGAGCGGCTCGGGCTGCGCACCGACCAGCCGGTGCGCGTCCGCAGCGCAGCGGGAGAAATGCGTTACCAGCGAGTGCGACCGTTCGAGATCCGCGCCGGCAATGCGATGATGTACTGCCCGGAGGCGAACGTGCTGGTGCCGCGAGACGTCGATTCCGAGTCGAAAACGCCGGGATTCAAGAGCGCGCTGGTGACGATCGAGGCCGAGGCCCCGAGGCCGACGCAGCCGGCGTCGCAGGGATCGGGGTAAATCATGCCAGGCCGGGCGAGTCTCGCGGCGCGCCGCCGGAAGGCGAAACTGCGAACACGCTTCGGCGTCTGCCTTTTCGAGACGGCTACCGCCCACTAATATAAGGCAGGAGAGGTGATCCTGCCGCTGGCGGAGAGGCGATCCTTTTTTCTCATTCGAGAGGCGGAAACTGGCCGATGACTGGCAAACGGTACATTATGAACGCCGGTCGCACGACCAAGCAGGGGCAACAGATCAACGTCGGCAAAGACAGTCCGGAATATCAGGCGCTTGTGAGCACGCTGACCATGCACCCCGACGACATGAAAGTGGAAGGAATCGTTTCCGGCGGGAGGGTCCGCGTCCGGTCGGAAAACGGCGAGGCCGTGTTTCTGTGCAAAGAAGGAAAGGTTCCGGCGGGCATGATCTTCGTCCCTTACGGTCCACCCACCTGCCGGCTCATGGGTCAATACACCGACGGCACGGGGATGCCCACGTCGAAGGGGTGGGAGGTCGAAGTCGAACCGCTCCATGGCGAGGGCGAGACGACGGTGACAACGGCGTTGGACGGCACGTCCTGAAACAGTTTTTCCCTGACCAGAAGTCGGCGCTTCGCGCCGGCAGACGAGACCGAAAATGAAAGACATCCCGTTCGAGGATCGAGAATCGGCATCTGAATTTACGGCCCAGACCGACGGCGTCGACAGCGGGCTGCCGCGGGCCTGGGCGATGATCGAAAACGGCCGGTACCAGCCGCGGCGGATCAAGGGGAGTTGCCTTGGCCGCGAGCTGGGTTGAACCTTCGTTATCCCGCCCGGTCCGGGTGGAAATGACGAACAGTGAGAGATGCACCGCAACGTCCGCGTGACACAACATTGAACCGCCCGAGCCACACCTCATGAGCCTGACCATCGTCGAACACGCCACGTGCACTTTCTGCGGCTGCGTCTGTGATGACATCGAGCTGCACGCAGAGGGTGATCGCATCGTCAAAACGAAGAGCGCTTGCAGTCTGGGAGAATCGTGGTTCAAGAACCACACGGCCGAGCGCCTCTATCCGGACGCGCTGATCGACGGTGAGCCCGCGTCGGTCGACGATGCGGTCGAGGCCGCTGCCGAATTTCTGTACCGGGCCAACATGCCGCTGGTATACGGGCTGAGCAACGTCACCTGCGAGGCGCAGCGGGAAGCCGTGTCTCTCGCGGAACTGATCGGGGGGGTGATCGACAGTCATACTTCGCTTTGACACGGTCCCACCGAAATAGCCGCCCAGTTGGGTGGCAAGGTCTCCTGCACTCTTGGCGAAGTCAAGAACCGCGCCGATTTTATCGTCTATTGGGGTGGCAATCCCGCCGAGTGCCATCCTCGGCATTTCACCAAGTACACCCTGACGCAGAAAGGGAAATTCGTCCCGAACGGCCGCAAGGGGCGGACGATGGTGCTGGTCGACATCCGGGAAACGCCCAGTGCGCGGGCCGCCGACATTTTCCTCCAGATCCGCCCCGGAAAGGATTTCGAGGTCCTCACGGCTCTGCGGGCGGTCGTCAAGGGAAACCGCGTGAACGAAGAGCTCGTCGCCGAGACCGGACTGACGATGGAGCAATTGCAGGACCTGGCGGCCCGGATGAAGGGGGCCCGCTTCGGCGTGATCTTTTTCGGGATGGGCCTGTCGATGACCCGCGGCAAGCACATGAACTCGGCGGCCGTGCTGACTCTGGCCGCAGAACTGAACGCCTTCACGAAGTTCGTTACGATGCCAATGCGGGGACACGGCAACGTCACCGGATCCGACATGGTGATGCGGTGGAGCACGGGGTACCCGTTCGGCGTCAATCTGTGCCGCGGTTATCCGCGCTTCAATCCCGGAGAGTATTCGACGGTGGACCTCTTGATCCGCGGAGATGTCGACGCGGCGCTGGTCCTGGGGGCCGACCCGGGCGCGACGATGCCGCAGCCCGGGATCGACCATCTGGCCCGTATTCCGACGATTGTGCTGGATCCCAAAGTGACGCACACCAGCCGATTGGCTCGCGTCCATTTCACGACGGCGGTCACGGGGGTCAGCGCGCCCGGCACGGTCTATCGGATGGATGAAATTCCGCTTCCGCTGCGGCCGGCCCTGAAGTCCCCCTATCCGACCGACGAAGAGATCATCCGCCGGATTCACGAGGCGGTTTGCCGGAAACCGGCCTGGCTGCCGTCGCCCGAAGCCATGATGCGTGTCCTTTGAAGGGGACCGGGAGAACGACGACGTCATGCTGAGAATTACCGGCGGGAAGGTTTACGATCCCGCGCACGGCCTCGATGGCGTGGTCAAGGATATCTGCATCGCGGATGGCCGCATCGTCGCCGACGTGAACGGCGGGCGCACCATCGACGCCACGGGAATGCTCGTTTTCCCCGGCGGAGTCGACATCCACACGCACGTCGCCGGCGCGGCGCTCAATTTCGCCCGCGCCATGACCCCCGAAAATCAGCGACAGGCATTGGCGTTTCGCCACACGGCCGAACGTCGCACCGGGATCGGCGGTCCGACGCCGACGACGTTTGCCACGGGTTATCTGTACGCCGGCATGGGATACACGACGGTCGTCGAGGCTGCCGTCCCGGTCCTGAGCGCCAAGCACACGCACGAAGAACTGCGCGACACCCCGATCGTCGACAAGGCCTGCTGCGTCCTGATGGCCAACAACGAGCTCGTTCTCGATCTGCTGGAGGCCGGCGACGTCGAGCGGGCCCGCGATGTCGTGGCCTGGCTCGTCTGGGCGGCCAAAGGGTACGGCGTGAAGGCTGTGAACCCGGGGGGCGTTACCGCCTGGAAGTTCGGGAAGGACGCAAAGACTCTTTTCGACCCGGTCCCCGGCTACGACAAGGTGACTCCTGCAAAGATCATCGCCAGCCTCGCGCAAATCGTCGATGAGCTGGGTCTTCCCCACCCGCTGCATCTGCACTGCAACAATCTGGGGACGCCAGGCAATGTCGCCACGACGCTGGAAACCATGAAGGTGCTCGAGCACAACCGCGCCCACATGGCACATCTGCAATTCCATTCTTACGGTGGCGACGACTGGCAAACGATGCGCTCCGAGGCGCCGGCAATCGCCGAGTATTTCAACGCTCATCCCAACCTCACTGCCGACGCCGGCGCGATTCTTTTCGGGAATGCCGTCACCATTACCGCCGACGGCCCCTGGCAGCACCTTCTGTATCAGCTCACCGGGCGCAAATGGGGCAATCTGGACGTTGAAAACGAAACCGGCTGCGGGATCGTCCCTTACACGTATAAAGGGAGCAATCTGGTAAACGCCGTGCAGTGGGCCGTGGGACTGGAGCTGCTTCTGCTGATTGACGACCCGTGGCGCATTTTTCTGACGACCGACCACCCCAATGGCGCCTGCTTCTGGCGGTACCCCGAGATCATCCACCTGCTGATGAACGCCGACGTGCGGAAAGAGCGGGTCAAAGCGCTGCCGGCGAAGGCGCAGGGACGCATCTTCCTCGGCGATCTCGACCGGGAATATACGTTGTCGGAAATCGCCATTATTACCGCAGCCGGACCGGCCCGCGCCCTGGGCCTCGCGCACAAGGGGCACCTGGGGGTGGGAGCGGACGGCGACGTGACGATTTACAACGAAAAGCCGGACGGCGAATTCCAATTCCGGTATCCGCGATACGTGATCAAGGCGGGAGAAATCGCGGTCGAGGAAGGAGAAATCCGCAATATGCACGAAGGGCGCGAGTTCGTCATTCAGCCGGCCTACGACAGCGCGATCGAGGACTATCTGCGCCCCCTCTTTCAGCAGTATTACACGATGTCGTTCGAGAACTATCCCGTGGAACTGGACCGGATCGAACGGGCCGACGTTCGTCGCTGTGGGCAAGCATGATTACGTTAACGCTCAACGAACAACCCTCGGTCCCGCTGGAAGCGGAATGCCTTTCGCCCGACGTGATGGCCGAACTGCCGCACGATGCGATTCGCGCCCTGCCGGTGTTTCTGGGCAAGCGCCAACGCCGGCTTGACGATTTCTTTGAAGTCGACGGGGCAGCGAGTGACGTGCTCGAAATCCGGGGGGACGCCGCCAGGGTGAAATGGATCGGCCGCGGCATGACCCGCGGCCGGATTACCGTCCACGGGAACGCCGGCATGCATCTGGGGGCTTATATGAAGGGAGGCGCGATCGAGGTCACCGGCAATGCCTCGGATTGGGTCGGCGCGGAGATGGCGAACGGGCTGATTCGAATTCGCGGCAACGCCGGTGGACAGGTCGGCGCCGCGTATCGCGGAAGTCTCAAGGGAATGCGTGAAGGGATGATTCTGATCGAAGGCTCGGCCGGGCTGGAAGTCGGCATGCGCATGCGGCGCGGGATAATCGCCGTCAAGGGTCCGGTGCGCGACTTCGCCGGCTTGCAGATGAAGGGGGGAACCATCATTCTCTGCAGCGGTGCCGAAATTCGGACTGGCGCCTGGATGGTGCGCGGAACAATCATTTCGCTGAAACCGCTGAAGCTCTTACCCACCTTTTCATACGCCTGCACGTACAATCCCGCATTCGTGCGCGTGTACGCCCGGCACCTGCGACAGGCGCTGGGGGTGGCGATTCCGTGCGAAGAATCAGCGGGCGCGTATGAGCGCTAC
>JBLMWR010000542.1:0-4415 GCA_050257335.1 Deltaproteobacteria bacterium
TCAAAAACGTGAGTCGATGGTGCATGACAAAGCCTCCGGCAGTGGACACGTCAAGGCGCAAAGGAAGAAAGGGAAGAAAACGCTTGATACGAAGAAGGGCCGTCCTGCATTCGCTTCCACCATCCACTCTACGTTCGGTCGCGGCCCGTGGAATTTGCGCGCCCGAAGAGCGCCAGGCGATTGGCCTCCGTCAGCAGCGGGGCCTGTAGGCGGCATGGATCGCCCACATCCTTGAACAGCAGGTCGCCGTGGCCGAGCAGTTTTTCGGCTCCCGGCTCGTTCAGCAGCATCGTCGATTCGATGCTCTTCCCCATTTTCAGGCCGACGCGCGCCGGAATGTTGGAATCGAGCGCGCCTCTGATCGTTTCGCGGCTGGGCTCCTGCGTGGCGAGAATCAGGTGAATGCCCGCCGCGCGGGCCTTCGCCCCCAGGCGGCAAATCTGCTCTTCGATCCGTTTTCGCTCGCCGCGACTGCGGCTGATGAGGTCGCGGTATTCGTCGCAGACGCACACGATGCGCGGCAGCGCCGCTTTCGATTTTTCGGCCAGTTGTTGAAACGAGTCGGCCCCGTCGAACATCCGGTACCGTCGGTCCATCTCTTCCGCCAGCTCGTGAAGGACGGCCGCTGCGGACATTTCGTCCGGGAACACCAGCGGCTTCCACAGAAACGGCGACTCGCGCAGGGCATGAAAGGCATTCCGTTTGGGATCGATGACCAAAAGCCGCAGAGTTTCGGGCGTGTTCGTCGCGATCAGCCCGGCGACGGCCAGTCGCAGCCACTCGCTCTTTCCACTGCCGGTCGTTCCTGCCACGAGCAAATGCGCGTGCTCGGGCTTCGCCAGGTCGGCGCAGACGAGCCGCCGAAACAAGTCGACTCCTACGGGAACGCGCGACCCGCCCGGCAGCCCGTCGGAACGACGCAGTTCAGACCGCACGTCGTCGAACCAGACGGTTTGCCGGTCGGGACGCTGGACGTCGATGACGATCCGCCCGTCATCAACCCGGATGAACGGCGACTCCCTGAGCTGCAGTCGAACCTGAAGTTCCGACGCAAAGCCCTGGACCTTCCTGACCTTGGTGCCGGGCCCCAGCTCGATCGGAAAGCGCAGAAAGGTCGGCCCGGCACTCACCGGCTGACCAAGCGACACGTCGACTCCGTACTCGGCCAATGTCGCCACCAGGCCCCGCCCCAGCTCCAGATGCTGTTCGGTGGGGCCGCAGTCGCCGCGCGTCCGGGCTTCCGGCTTCACCGTGAGTCGCGAATTGTCGAATGGTCCGCTGGCCGCAGAGGTGGAGCCGGCAGGCGATAAATCGACTCCCGCCAGCCTGCCGATCAGGTCGATCAGCCGTGTTTTCGCCGATTCCAGATCGCTGGCTGTAAAAAGCCGCTCGTGTCGATCGGGGCGAAAGCTGATCAGGGCGAGCGTTCCGCTTTCGGGGATGACTTGTGCGCGCGATTCATGCGGGAGGGACACCGCCGTCGTCGCCGACAGCATCAGATGATAGAGGCAGGCCTGTCCGAGGTCAGCCTCCGGAGAGGTCTGCCCCAACTTGAATTCGATGGCGCACCAGACACCGGCGGGAGCCAGCCTGACAATGGCGTCGGCGATTCCCACGAGGCGCACACTGTCAGACCAGCCCGGCTCGCGCAGCACGCACATCAGGGGCTCTTCGGTGCTCATGCAATCAGCGAGCGTCTGCCAGGGGCCGGGCTGTGTGCCGCGGCGCGACGGCCGTTCGGAGCGCCGGCTCCAGCTCAATTCGGCCAGCCAGTGGCAGGCCGCCTGCATCGCCTGCCAGAACGCGACCACCTGCGGGGCCTCGTCGTGCAGCGCCGCCTGTTCTCTCGTGAGCCGCGGGCCGACAAACTGTGAGTAGGCTTCCGCGACCAGCGACTGCTTCCACAGATCGAGGTCCGCATCCAGTTCGGCGAGCCGCGCCAGGGGGCTGGCAGGCGAACGATTCCCCACCAGCAACCCCACCCCCTCGTGAAACCATTTTCCCAGCACGGGCGTCGACGGCGAGCCATCCCCGTGGGCGCCGGCGGCCCCGGCCGCCTGGTAGAGCGCCCTCCGCACCTGGCTGACGGAGATCGTGACCGGCATGAACTGTCGCCTCCCGGGAAACGCCTGGACTGATTCGGAGAACAGACGAATCCTCCACAAGATAACATCGAGAACGGCGGCTGGCACGCCCGCGGGCCGTCTGGAGCGCGCGACAGCGCGGCGGGCGCATCCGTTTTTCGGGGGTGGGGCACGGCTCGTCGCTGAATCCCGAGGGTGGACGGGGCCACCCGCCATCTGGCCCGGGCTCAGGGCGCGCGAGCCGGCGGTGATTCGGCCGTACTGACTGCGCGAAACAGCGTCGTGGGGGGCTGCCCCAGGAGGCCGAAGAGGCGGGGATGCCTGCGCGCGGCAGCCGCCACTTCCTCGATCGGACGCCGCAGCGACCGGGCCGCCTCTTCCAGAGACAGCATCGGCTGCTGCGCCAGGAGCCCGTTAAGGGCCTCGATATCGCGGGTGTCTGAAGCGTTGGGACCGGCATCGTTCGGCATCCCGAGGACTTCCTCGCCGAAGTCGCGCAGGGGGGCCGAGACATGCGTCGTCAACCACTCTTCCACCGTCTGCGGCGAGATCGCCCGGCCCTGGCAGGCCAGATCGCCCGACTTGGCATCCGACAGCAGCTCGCGCAGCGCATCGAGCGCCGCCAGCGCTTCCACCGTGGGAAAAACGACGATGGCCTGCTGTTGTTCGAGTTCTTCGAGGTATTGCCGGGCGGCTTTCGCTCCCGGTGACAGCGGGATGCGGCTTTCCCGCAGAAGCACCAGCCGATCGAGACGCCGCAGCGCGAACTGAGTCTTCAGGCGCTTGAAGCGGGCGGCCAGACTCGTCATGTTCGACTGCGTGCAGACGCTGAGCCCCGCGCGTCCCCGCGGGCCCTCGAATATGAGGGACACGTCCGGAAGCTGCTCGTCGCGCACGAATTTCGCCTCGGGCGCCGTGAGCTTCAGGAGCAGCGGCAATCCGTGCCGCACGATCTCTTCGGTTTTCTCAGGGCCGTTGGCCGCCAGTTTCTGCTCGAGACACAATCCCCAGGCGTCTTCCAGGAAGGTCGCGACGCTCCGGCCAGGCTCCGGAGTCGCCCCGCCCGTCGAATCGGGACCGGGCGGCGCCCCCCCGGCCGCGGCGCGGGACCGCGTTTCCAACCTCTCGGCACACAGGCTGAGCAACTGCCGCGGGGTCACGAATCCGTGCGCGAACAGGTCTTCGAATTCGCGCGGTTCGAGCGGCCAACAGCCGCTGCGCGGGGCGGAATCGGCGTCCGCGGCGCGGCGCGCGGCGATCAGTCGCTCGGCCTGGGCACGATCGAGCGGGTCGAGCGACAGGGCGCCCAGCGACGTCATGCGATCGTAGTCGGCCCGGCGCGCGTCGTCCTTCAATTCGGTATGAAACGCAGACTGCACGCACGAAACCAGAAGGGCGTTGGTCGTGCCGTCGTGCAGCGTGCTGATCATTTGGCCGAACGAATACAGGGCGTCGGGGTCGTGGGGCGTCATCTGCAAGGCTTCAACCTGATCGAAGCTGAGGACGATGGGCAGCCCGTTGCCGGCCAGACGGCACAACATGAGCACGATTCGCCGCGATTCGTCTTCGCGTTCTTCGTCGGTTCCTTCGTCCTGGGCGAGGTCCATGCGGTCGAGCGCGGCCTGCGGAAGGGAGGTGCCGGCCAGCCATGCGCGAAGGTCGCGAACGTGCCTGCCGAACGCGATGTGCATGAAGGCCACGGCCGTGTTGCGGTCGAGGTCCAGCCGCGTCGCAATCTTTTCCATCAGCTCGGCCAGGCCCTCGGGGACCTCGTCGAGCATGTACTCGTACCAGCGTTCGAGGTCCCCTTCGGCGGTGCGGATCTCGGCGAGGCGATGAAACAGAATGCGATGAAACTGAGAATGAGCGCCGGCGACCGGACGGAACCAGTCGTCGACGAGGGTGCGCCGCAACGTCCGCCAGATCATGCGCGGGCTGGTCTGCAGCCGTACCCACACAAACAGGCATTCGGGGCGGCCGCTCGCCGTCGGCGCCTGCGGCGCAAGGCGCGCGCGAAGCCGGCTGAGCAGGTGCGTCTTGCCGCTCCCCGCTTCGCCGTGGATCAAAAGGGCCGCCGAGCGGCCCCCCTGCCGCACGTGCTCGATCCCCTCCAGGCAGCGGTCGAACACCTGGCCGTGGATCTCGGGGACGTCGGCACAGGTGGTCTCCCACGGACTGGCCACAATGGTATCTCGAAACGGATTCACGCGCAGCTCCCAACGCCCTCGAAGACGTTTACTTCCCGCCCGCACTTTGCCTCAGTGCCATGCCGACATAATACGTTCCATCGCCGTCCGTCACGAGGTCGTCGCGTTCCGAAACGCTGAGACT
>JBLMWR010000543.1:0-3139 GCA_050257335.1 Deltaproteobacteria bacterium
CATTCCACAAATCAGAATTCGCTGGTGCATGTCAAACCTTCCCGCACAAATGGAATGTTACCTTGTACGATCAACGGCCCGTTTCATTGGGCACGACGAAGTATGTGAATCTGGGAAAGGAGGGAGCCACGGATGAAACACCGATGAAACACGGATAAGAGGTCGTTTTCGAAAATCCGTGTTCGATCCGTACTACTAACCGCCGAGTTTTCCCGGTGACGCGCAAATTGTCAATCTGGGAAACGACGAAAAAGAACCGCGGATGTCGCGGATCGCCGCGGATAAACACGGACGAGCTGAACCGGCACATCCGCGCGTATCCGCATCATCCGCGGTTAAATTCGTTTTGGTTCCGGCCGCTGGCCGGGCTGGGTTCCATCCGTGGCCAAGTCTTGGTTTTCTGCCGAAGGCGGACCGGCCGGGCTGGGTCATTCCATCGCACCCGCCTTCTGCAGCAGCTTGACCACGTCGGTGCGGCCGCGTTTTTTCGCCAGGCTCAGCGCGGTCTCGCCATTGGCCCCCTTGAGTTTGACGTCGGCTCCCTTGTCGAGAAGCAGCCTGACGCTCTCGGTGCTCTTCGATTCGGAGTACGCTGCCCCCATCAGCGGCGTGTAACCGGCGAACCCCGCCCGGGCGCCGGGGTCACCCCCCTTTTCCAGCAGCAGTTTGACAGCGGCAGTCGGACCGCGCACCGCGGCGCTGAACAAAGCCTGATTCAGATGGTTTTTGTTCTCGCCCGCGCCCTGCTTCAAGAGAGCAGCGATCGTTTCCACGTTGCCTTCTTCAGCAGCCCACGCAAGCGGCGGCCGGCCGCCGGCGTGCACGTCGGCCCCCGCCTCGATCAGCGCCTCGACGATTGGAACGTCGCCGCGCTTGGCGGCGCTCGTCAGAGGCGTTTCGCCGAACTGGTCGACGTCGGTCGGCTTGCCGCCGCTTTTGAGCAAAAGTCGCACGACTTCGACGTTTCCCGTATAGGTCGCCGCGATCAGAAGAGGCGTCCTTCCCATCTCGGTGCGCACGTCGACTTTGGCCCCCCTCGCAAGGAGGAGGCGGACCTTGTCGATATCCCCGGCGGCCCACATCAGGGCCGTTATCCCATCCTTGTTGACGACGTTGACGTCGGCCCCGCGATCGATCAGCAGCCGCAGCATGTCGGCGTCGGAGTAGAGTGCGGCGTACATCAGAGGCGTCGAGCCGTGTTTGTCGGTCGCCTTGGCAAGCGATTTGTCGTCGGGCAGGCCGGCGGTCGTCCGATGGTCGCCGGCACGGATGGCGGCAAACAGGGCGCTGGCCCGCGGATCGGCCGCGGCGGATTTCGAGTCGGGCGCCAGATCGACGCCGGCCGGCCAGTCGGCCCCCTCGTCGATCCACCTCTTCAGGATCGCGATCTGCTTCTCCGCCAGGCCCGGCTTCTCTCCCGGAAAGAAGGGAAACGTCGGCGGCATGATCAGCCCCGCGTCTTTGTCAACCAGCCGCAGAATGAGCAGGCTGTCTTCCGATTTTCCCGGCGTGATCAGGCCCCGGGCCTCACCCTCGTCGACGGCGAACCGCCGCTGATCGAGGCGCAACCCCGCCATCTGCAGCTCAGGCCCGTGGCAATCGACGCAATTCTGCTGCAGAATCGGCGCGACATCGGCCTGGAAATCAATCTTCGACTCTTTCTTCTCCGCCGGTTTCCTTGCGGCTTTATCGGCGGCCTTTGTCGAAGCCGCTGTCAGGCAGACGATCACGCTCGTGCAGACAACGATCGACCAATGGACGCACGGCCAGCCTCTGAAAGAAAATGACCTGTGAAGCATTCCATTCTCCCGTTGTACGGCAATTCAAAAACTGCAGGTGCTGGTTGTCATGTGAAGCACAGGGTCGTCCTGCGCGGGTGGAGCATAGCAGCAACTGACTGAAACGCAAACGTGAAACCTTGCAGCACGAAAATTCATCTCGAGTTGCGCCGTTTGAACTGCTCGGCGCGCCCCTGGAAGGGCGGATGAGACGACGGCTGCAATGCAAAAGTTCCGGAGAGACGGCTGAAAAATCCGTGCCATGCCTCTGGAATGCCGGTTCTCGTCAATTGAAGAAGTCGCGGACCTCGCGGTCGGTTCGCCCGGTCTCGTGCATTCGGCTCCCCCCATGCCGTTCATCCTTTTCAAAGGCCACCCGCACGTTCCACACGCCCTCCGGGAATCGGGCGTGCTTCTCAATCTCGTCGGGGAACATGTCGAATTGCTCGCTGAGACTCTGACCGGGCTCTTCGCGGCTGCGGCGAAACAGTGTGAACAGGCTCCGTGGCTCAGGCACATTTGCCAGGGCGCTGCGGAACGCTTCGCGGGCTTCGGCGGATTTCTGAACTCGCTGCCGGCACGTCCCGATGGCGAGTGCCGTGAAGCAGGCGGGCGTCGGTACTTCGTACTGCCATCCGTCGATGCTGAAATACCAGGGCCCCGGTGGAGCTGAGGAGCTGGCCGCCGCTTTCTCGAGCCACGGAAGCGCCTCGGCGTACTCTCCCGTCCGGGCCAGACGAAACCCGCGCCACAGCCATAGCACGCCGGTCTCTTCGGCGCCGGCGGCCAGCAGGGACTCGACGACGGCCTGATTCCCGCCGATGAGCGCGTGCGTCAGCGCCGTGTATCCCTTTCCGTCGACGGCGGCGACCTGACTGACAGGGAGCAGCAGATTCACGGCCGCGGGATGGCCGTTCCTCGCGGCTGCCATCAGGGGAGACCATCCGCGGCGGGTGGCGGCCCGCGGGCTGGCACCGCGCTCGAGCAGCATTCTGACAATCGCCTGATTCCCCTGCGCCGCCGCCAGAATCAAGGCCGTTTCGCCATCTTTGTCGCTTTCGTCTACGACCGCTCCGGCATCGATGAGGACCCTGACGGCGGCGGTATGCCCCTGAAACGCGGCCTTGAGCAGTGCGGTCTCACCATCGCGCGATTTTTTATGGACGTCGGCGCCGTGCTTCAACAGCAGCTCGACGACTGGCGTCTGTCCGTGCCACGACGCCCACATGAGGGGCGTCATGCCCTGCCGATCGGCGGCGTCGACGCCAGCTCCGCGGGCGATAAGCGTGTCCGCAATTTCCAGGTGCCCTTCGGCGGCGGCGCGGCGCAGTGCCGTTTCTCCGTACTCGTCCGTCGCATTG
>JBLMWR010000544.1:0-5911 GCA_050257335.1 Deltaproteobacteria bacterium
GATGTTGTACGACTGCGCCGTTTTGCCGGTGAATACCCCCGGCGCGTCCGGGTGCTTGAGGGTCTCGACGCGGTCGATGACCGCCCCGGCGTTGCGCAGGTCATCGAGCGTGGCCCGCGACACGACGCGGCTTTCGCGCGACGTGTTGGGTTCCTTCCCCTGCGTGACCGTGACCCACAACAGCTCGTTCTTGCGGTCGAGCATCCCCAGCACGAGCGCCTCGCTGAGCTTGCGATTGTGCCGGCGGTTGACGAGGTTGACCACAAACGGCTGTTCGTCGGGGTCGAGGGGCTTCCCGAGGCCGATGTCCCCCACCCCCGCGTCGGGGTGCATGACGATTTCTTTGCAGGCCAGCGCGATGACGACGTGATTGCCGGTGAGCGTCTCGGGGATGTACGCCACCGTCGTCAGCGCCGGCACGTCGCTCGACAGGAACCGGGCCAGCCCCAGAATCTGGTGAAAGGGGCTGGAGCCGGGACGGATTTCGACGACGAGGATCCCGCGGCGTTTTTCCTGCTGCGCCCGGGTCTGCAGGGCCAGAGCGGCGCGGCTCACCCGCCCCAGCACGGCGTCGTCCACGGTCCCCGAAATCGTCAGAAACTGCCCGATGGGCGTAAGCTGCTCGTCCCCCTGCTTCCCTGCGGCGGGGGCTTCGTCGGCGGGAAGCGGCAACTCGAACCCGCTGCGCAGGCACACCAGCCCCACGATCACGACCAGGTGCAATCGGTTGAGGCTCCTGAGCGTTCGAGAATCGCGCCACTGTCGCATGATCGCTTCTCCGGAAGTTTCGCTTCCGGCTCCCTGACCGTTCCCGGCGGCACCCTTCCCGCCGGCCGTCTTCCCGCCTTCTTGTGACTCTATTCTACCGGGAAGGCAAATCGCGAGTCAAATTGCCCACTCGCTGGGCGACGCTGCCTGCGTCGCTCTGCCGATTCACGATCTTGTATTGCACAGCTCAGTGACGATCAGCGCGACCGTGGCCGCCGACATGGCCCATGCGGCTCGTCTGTCGGTGGATTCGGGCCTGGTTCCCAGGCCGAAATGTCTCCCCAGGCCGTTCCATAAAGAGAGGCCGGACGCCAGTGCCGCGATTCCGAAAATGATCAGGGTCGCTCGCGGGGCACCATGGCGGAGCAATTCGGCGGCATCGCCGGCGGGGAACAGGCTCCCCCCGAGGAGGTACGCGCCGTTGGCGGTCAGGCAGAAGCCGGCGAAAAACGCCGCCAGCCAGGAACGAGACCATTTTCGCCAGCGCACGAGGCCATAAATTGCGAGGGGAATCAGGCTTCCCCAGAGCGGTCCGCCCCAGGCGACGAACTGTGGATGCGGGTTCGGCGAGAAGTCGGTGCGGGAGATTTCGAGCGGGTGAAGGGACACGGCCGTCACGGTCCCCCCGCTCGTCCATGCATGCAGCACGTGACCAGACTCGTGCACCACCTGCATCGCCAGCCAGGAGAACACGAGCGTGGAGAGGATCAGTTGGAATTGCGACAGACGGTGCATGGGGTCTTCATTGTAGTCATCTCGCTCCGCGAGATGGGAGACTCGGCCGCGCATCACTGCCTGACGGGCGTGCGGCGCTTCTGGAGAGCACCCGGGTCGCTTGCGACTTGTTCGGCGGTGCCTAAGATGAACGGTTGCAGCTCCGCCATTTGCTCAGAAGAGGTCGTCCCATGCCATCCACTGCCGACAGTCGCCCGATCCGATACGATTTTTCCGCGGCCCGGGGGTGCCTGACGCCGCGTGGGTTCGAGGCGCTGCAGCCGGCACTGGCGGCGGCCCGCACGGAGCTGTTTGACGACGTCGACCTGCTCCGCTCGGGCGGTAAAGTGCCGCCCGACAAACAGCCCCTCGACTCGGGCTTCATCGATCTCCCCCGGCGGCTGCTGGACGAGCACGCGTCCCGCGGCGGCGACAGCCTCGTGGGACGCATCGAATCGGCGGCGGCGGCAATGCGCCAGGCGATCGACCGGCTGGTCGCGCTGGGGATCGGCGGATCGTACATGGGGGCCCGCGCCCTGTTCGAGGCGCTCTGCCATCCGTACCACAATGAGCTCACCCGTGAAGAGCGGCACGGCATTCCGCGGATGTACTTCGAGGGAAACAACCTCGACAACGACGCCGTCGCCGGACTGCTGGGGTTGCTCCGGACGCATTGCCGCGACAGGAACGACGTCGCGCAGCGGTGGGGACTGGTGGTGATCAGCAAATCCGGCGGCACCCTGGAAACGGCGGCGGCCTTCCGCGTGATTCTCGACGCGCTCGAAGCGTATTACGGTCCCGATTCCACCGAGTCTCGAGCGCTGGTCATCCCGGTCACCGGCGAAACGGGCAAATTGCGGAATTTGTCGAACGCGAAAAAATACCCGGTGACGTTTCCCATTCCGGACGGCGTGGGGGGGCGGTTTTCGGTGCTGACGGCCGTTGGATTGCTCCCGGCGGCCCTGCTGGGGCTCGACATTCGCCGCCTGCTGCAGGGGGCCGCCGACATGACCGAGCGGTTCCGCACGGCCCCCGCGGGCGATAACCCGGCCCTCGATTACACCGCCGTCTGCCACCTCCTCGAACGCGACGCCGGAATGAAAACGCGAATCCTCTCGACCTGGGGCAAGCGCCTCGAGGCGCTGGGGCTGTGGTACGACCAGTTGCTCGCCGAGAGCCTCGGCAAGCACGAAACGGGGGCCCTTCCCCTGACCATCGTCAACACCCGCGACCTGCACAGTCGCGGGCAGCAGCATCAGGAGGGAACGCGCGACAAGCTCATCACGAACGTCATCATCGAATCGACGTCGGGCGCCCCCGTGACGGTCCCCAACTGGAATCACGACGAGGATCAGCTCAATCGGATCCATGGAAAACCGTATTCGCAGCTTCTGGCGGCGGCGATTCAGGGAACGAACCAGGCCTATGCCGAGGTGCGCCGCCCCACCGCTGACATCCATCTTCCCCGGCTCGACGAATACGCCGTCGGGCAGATGCTGCAGATGTTCATGCTGGCGACCGTGCTGGAAGGGCGGCTGCTGGGCATCAACCCCTACGGCCAGCCGGGGGTGGAAGCGTACAAGAAGAACATGGGGAGGATTCTGGGACTGTGATTGCGGTTTACGACTCCTTCGCGAAACCGCAAGCGACGGGCATTGCCGGGCGCTCGCGGTTTAACGAAAGAGACAGGTTTGCTCAAATTAAATCCGAAATTCGAAGTCCCACATCCGAAATTCAGCATGACCACTTCCCTCACCTGGCTGGGGCACGGCGCGTGGCAGCTTGATACGGCCGGACAGCGCGTGCTGATCGATCCGTTCTTCACCGGCAATCCCGCTGCGGCCGTCACCGCCGACGCCGTCTCGGCCGATTTCATCCTCGTCAGCCACGGGCACGGCGACCACGTCGGCGACACCGTGGCCATCGCCCGGCGCACCGGGGCGACCGTCATTGCCAACTATGAAATCACCGAGTGGCTTGCCAAACAGGGAATCGCGAAAACGCACGCCATGAACACCGGCGGGGCGCGGACCTTTCCGTTCGGCGACCTCAAGCTCACCATCGCCCAGCACACGTCGATGCTTCCGGACGGCGCCAACGGGGGCAACCCCTGCGGATTTCTGATTCGACTGACGGACGATCGCAAGATCTACCACGCCGCCGACACCGGACTGTTCCTCGACATGCAGTTGATCGGCGAAGAGGGGATTGACGTGGCGATCCTGCCGATTGGCGACAACTACACGATGGGACCGGCGGACGCCCTGCGCGCCATTCGCCTCTTGCGGCCGAAACAGGTGATCCCCACGCATTTCGGGACCTGGGATGTGATCGCCCAGGACGCGCACGCCTGGGCGGCGCGCGTGAAAGCCGAAACCGCCGCCGAGCCGATCGTCCTCAAGCCCGGGCAAACATGGATGATGTGAATGACTCTCGAAGGAACGACTCATTCGCGAAACCGCAACCGACATGCTGACGTGAAACAAATGCTGACCAACTATCTTGCGCGCCACCGGCATCCGGCCAACCTGTGGCTGCACGTCATTGGTCTGCCGGTGACGTTCGTCGTGCCGGTGGTGCTGCTGGCTGCACGCCATGGGTGGTGGGCCGTGGCGTCGTTCCTTGTCGGCTATGCGCTGCAGTTTCTGGGGCACGCGATCGAGGGAAACGACGCGGGAGAGACGGTCGTCGTCAAGAAGCTGCTGGGGAAGCCGTTCGTCGCCGTGATTCCCCGTTCGGACAAGCCGGAGCCGGACGCGAAGCGGTGATGAGCACGTTGTCGCTGAGGCGTACTGCGCTGAGCGACCCGCACGGACATTCATGCTTGATGCGGCGCGACGCCCAGCCCCGGAGGGGCGAAATCATTCAGCCAGTGGCGTGAGCCACCGAACTGGGCGATCCCAGGGGCCAGCGCCCCTGGCTAAAAATTGCCGCCGCTCCGCGGCTACTCGACCGAATTTATTTCTGCTGCGCGACGCGGGCGCGGGCCCGGGCGAGCACGGCGGCGAGGTTGACGGGGACGCCGTGCTGGCGTTTGCTTTCTTCGGCGGCCTCCATGAAGGTGAACAGCTCGAACGTTTCCTCCGCCGTCACCGGCGGCTTGCGGGTCTTGAAGAATTTCGCGATCTCGACGGCCACGGATTCATAACCCATGTACCGGTCGCCCGGCGGAACGACCCCTTTGACCGGGGCCGAGTACCCATAGATGCCGGCCGGAGCCACGCCTTTCGTCCCGAACACCACCGCGCTGTATTTGAGGGCCCCTTTGCGAATCCCCCGGTACGTTCCGATCCGGCCGTCTTTCCAGACTCCCGTGACGAGCTCGCCGTACTCGGTGCTGGTGCGAGTGACCGTTTCGCAGCCGGGGCGCATGATGGTGTACAGCGTCTCGATGCCGTGGATCGAATGCCAGACGAGGTCGGGATGATGCGGCTCGGTGGGGCAGCCGCCGAACACGTCGCAGCCCAGCACGTCACCGACTTCCTCGTGGTTCCGCATGCCGATGAATCCCGGGCTGTAGCGGTGCTGCGAGCAGGAAAAGATCGGAACGCCGTGCTTGGCCGCCAGGTCGAAGATGCGGAGCGCGTCTTCCAGCGAGGCGGTCATGGGCCGGTCGATGAAGACCGGCTTGCCGGCGGCGATGACAGGGGCGGCCTGTGCCAGATGCGCCCGGCCGTCGAGGCTGCAGATGATCACGGCGTCCACTTTTTTGAGCACAGCATCGATCGAGCCGGCGATTTCCACTCCGAACGGCTGAATCTGCTCCGTCCATTTGGGCAGGTTGTCGGCGCTCTCCTGGATGTCGGGGCTGCCCGCCGGAAACGCCGCCACGACGCGAATTCCCGCCAGATCGCGCGTCACTTTGGGATCGTGAAAGAGCTGTGTGAAGGCCACCGCGTGGTAGCTGTCGAGCCCGATGATTCCGACCTTGACCGGCGGCGCCGTTTCGTCGGCAGTCGCCGGCCGCGTTGACGACAGCGCGGCGATCGCAAACAGAACGCCGACTGGAAGAATCACTCGCATCGCGGGTTCCTTCAGGGTGAGGAGCGCTTCGCTGGGGGTTCACCGACAGTCTGGCAAAGCATAGCCCACCGGTCGCAGGCGTGACAAGCAGCGGCCTGCGTTTCGCCCAGGTTTCGCGCCTCAGCCCGGCAGCCCTTGCGGTGCCGAGCGCGCGTGACCGATAATCAAGTCGCGTTCGTGGCCACGGGGGGGCGTTTGACGTACCTTTGGAGTGCGGCGATTCGTCGCCGCTCTGGGATTCTGGGGACGACGGCATGCAGGATAGCACCCCGTTGAACGACGGCGCGCACGAAGAGCCGGCGACGAATGCGCTGCCAGCGGCGGGTGCGATTTCCCCGGCCGCAGCCAGCCCGCCATCGTCTCCCGCTCCTGCGCCCGCGTCTCGCGTAAAATCGGCTGCGGCGTG
>JBLMWR010000545.1:0-6040 GCA_050257335.1 Deltaproteobacteria bacterium
CGCGAGGAGCCGCCCGATCGCCTGCGCTGGATCCGACGGGCGATTCGTCTCCGGAGGCGACCCGCTGCGGCGCACGATTGCATTCCTTCCGGAAAGTGTCCCGAGGGATGCCAGGAGCTGCTGGTGATGGGAGCGGCGTCGGCTGCCGGCCTGTCAGGCGGCGGGCGCCGTGCCAGAAATCGACGCCGGGCGATGCAGAACGTGTGTCCCGGTTTTGTCCCCTTGTGCTGAAGATCGACCCCTGCCGGCTTGCCAAGGAGGAGAAGGTCGGTCGGCCAGAGGAGCGCCGCTCACACCATTGATCGGCATACACCGACCCGATACCCCGCGGCAGGAGAGGGGGCACGTTCAGCATCGGGATTTCGCCGACGGCGCGGTCCGGGAACCCCCCGATTGTTGGGGCATTTGGCAAACTTTACGGTTTAAAGAGTCGTGAAATCGCGACACTCACCGCCTGACGGGCAGTACACAGGAGTCACCACTATGGAAATCACCCTCGAACGTCTCGATGAGCCCGAAGGCGTCGGGATCATTATCGAAACCCCGGATTTCAGTCTCGCCAGGCCGGAATTCGTGATCGGTCGGGCTGAGGACTGCCAGTTGCAGATCACCAACCGTTTCGTCAGCCGGCATCATTGCGAGGTGATTGTGGATGAGCGCGACCATCTGGTGCGCGTCCGCGATCTGGGGAGCCAGAACGGCACGTTCGTCAACGAGACGCCGGTAGAGGAATGCGAGCTTAAGGACGGAGACAAGCTTCGCGTGGGCTGTATTCCGTTCGAGGTGCATATCGGGTCGGTTTGATCCGGGATGCAAGCTGGTGCGAACGGGCGCTGGAGTCCGGGGTTCAGCCGGTAGGGGCTGCCGGGAAACCGCCTGAAGGCGGGACTCCAGCCGCGGGCACAATTGGGCTGGAGTCCCGCTGCGGGGGGGCGTATTATTCCGCCAGTCCGCCCCGCGGCGGGGCTCCGAGGATGTTCGGTAATACGCAGATCTGGAGGGATCCATGAGACACGCGCTGACGACGCTGGCGGTCGTTCTAATTGTGGCAGGCTTCATCCGCGGCTGGTTTGCCTGGACAAGCACGAACAAGGTGCCCGACAGCAACAAGGTCGACGTCAACATCCGGGTCGATCCGGACAAGATCAAAGAGGATGCCGAGGAGATTAAAGAGAAGGTCGAGGAGCTGGAAGACAAATTCATGGATGAGTCGCAGGACACTGCCCCGGAATCCAAGCCGCAGGATGAGCCGGCGCCGTAGGTCAGCCTTTCGAGGCTGACGGGGAGTGCGTTTGGTATTGCTTGCCAGTCAGAGGCATGGCCTGCCCTTGAAATTGCCCACTCGAATTCACATTGCTGTCAGTCTGAAAAGCCTGATCTACCGTAAACCATGTCCAAGCGCACAACGCTGCCCGAAGGCATCCCGCAGTTCGATATGCCTCCCTGCGGAGCCCTGGCGCATCCCAACGGATCCGTCTGCTGGAGGATCTGGGCCCCGAGGGCGCGGTTTGCGCAACTGGTCCTGCACGGGTCGGGTTCGGACGCAGACTGCCGGATGCTGGACATGCAGCCCGAGCCGGGGGGGTATTTCACGCACACCGAGCCGCGCGTCGAGGAGGGGCAGCGCTATGCATTTCGGCTCGACGGCGGTCCCGAACGGCCCGACCCGGCGTCGCGCTGGCAGCCGGATGGCGTGCACCGGCCGTCTGCCGTCATCCGGCTCGATCGTTTCGGCTGGTCGGAAGAAGACTGGCCGGGGATCCCGCGCGAGAACCTCGTGATCTACGAGCTGCACGTGGGGACGTTCACGCCCGTGGGGACGTTTGACGCGGCCATTGAACGACTCGAAGAGCTGCGCGAGTTGGGGATCACGGCAATCGAGCTGATGCCCGTCTGCCAGTTCGCCGGCGATCGCGGATGGGGCTACGACGGCGTGAATCCCTATGCCGTCCAGAACAGTTACGGCGGGCCGCGCGGCTTGCAGCGGTTCGTCAACGCCTGCCACCGCACGGGAGTGGCCGTGCTGCTCGACGTCGTCTACAATCATTTTGGTCCGGAAGGGAATTATCTGGCCGAATTCGGGCCCTATTTCACGGATCGGCATCACACGCCGTGGGGCGCGGCGCTGAATTACGACAGCGGCGGCTGCGACGCGGTGCGGGCCTTTGTCCTTGACAACGTCCGGCAATGGATCCGCGACTACCACGTGGATGGATTGCGGCTGGATGCGGTGCACGCGATTCATGATGAGAGCCCGCGGCACATTCTGCGGGAGATCAAGGAAGTGGCGGACGAAGAGGCCTGGCAGCTTGGCCGCCCGGTCCACGTCATTGCCGAAAGTAATCTGAACGACGTGCGGCTCCTCGATCGCGCCGAAATGGGGGGATATGGACTGAGCGCGCAGTGGAGCGACGATTTTCACCATGCCGTCCACACGCTGCTCACGAGAGAGCGGCAGATGTACTACGCCGACTTCGGCCGGCCGGAACAACTCGTCAAGGCGCTCAACGACACCTTCGTCTATGACGGCTGCTACAGCGTCTATCGCGGCCGGCGCCACGGGGCCCCGGTCGGCCGTCATCCCGGCAGCCGCTTCGTTGTTTCGATCCAGAACCACGACCAAGTGGGGAATCGCGCCCGCGGCGACCGGTTCGGGACGTTGCTGACACCTGCGCAGCAGCGGCTGGCGGGGGGGCTGCTTCTGCTGGCGCCGCACATCCCGCTGATTTTCATGGGGGAAGAATACGGGGAGTCGCGCCCCTTTCCGTTCTTTTGTTCGTTCCCCGATCCACAGATCGCCGAGGCGGCGCGGCGCGGCCGACGGCAGGAATTCGCCGCGGCCGCCTGGGGAGACGAGGTCCCCGACGCGCAGGCGGAAAGTACATTCGAATCTGCAAAATTAAGCTGGTCGTGGCCCGCCGGGTCGTGGCAAGCCGGGCTCCGCCGGTTATACTATGATTTGCTCACACTGCGGCGTTTTCGGCTTCCCTTGAGCGAATTTCGGGAGCATGCAGCAGGATTCGCCGAAAATGGCGCGGTGACCGCCGCCATTTTGCGATTGCGGCGGTACGGGGTTTGCAACCAGAAAACGACGGAGCTGGTCGCGTTGTTCAACCTGACCGACCGGCCCCGGGCCCTGCAGGGCGAGGACCGCCCGGCTGCCGGACTCTTGATGAGCTCGGAATCGTCATGCTATGGCGGCGGACGGACGGCGGAGGATCCCGCGGCGGTGCTGCTTCCGTTTGAATTCCAGGTCTTCGGACCCGACACGACGAGATCGGCATGAGCATTCTGGTAAGGCCTCACGACGAAGAACCGCTGGCCGATGCGGTCGCCGCCGCCGACGCCATTCTCGACGCCATTGCCGACCGGCTCGCCCGCCGCCGGCTCCCCGAGGCGACTTATCGCCTGCAGTTCAACCGCTCGTTCACGTTCCGTGACGCCCGCGCGATGGTGCCGTACTTCGCGGCCCTGGGCGTCAGCGATTGCTACTCGTCGCCGTACATCAAGGCCCGGCCGGGGAGCATGCACGGCTACGACATCGTCGACCACAACAGCCTGAATCCCGAAATCGGGACGGCGGAGGAACTCGAGGAATTCGTCCGCGACCTGCATTTCCACGGCATCAACCAGATTCTGGATGTGGTTCCGAACCACATGGGAGTCGCCAGCGACGAGAACGCGTGGTGGCTCGACGTGCTCGAAAACGGCCCCGGCTCGCCGTACGCGGCGTTCTTCGACATCGAATGGATGCCTCTCAAGCCGGACCTGGCGAACAAGGTGCTCCTGCCAATTCTCGGCGACCAGTACGGAAAAGTGCTGGAAGACCAGCAACTGGTCCTGACCTTCGAGGAGGGGGCGTTCTTCGTCCGCTACCACGAGCGGCGGTTTCCGATCGCGACGCGGTCGTCGGTACTGGTGCTGCGGCACCGGCTCGACGAGCTGGAAAAGCGGCTGGTCGCCGACGACCCGCACATGCAGGAATACCAGAGCATTCTTTTTTCCATCGGCCACCTCCCCTCGCGGAACGAAATCAGCACCGAGAAGGTCAACGAGGGCCGGCGCGAAAAGGACGTCATCCGTCGGCGGCTGGCCGAATTGTGCAAAGCCGCCCCGGCCGTTCGTGACTTCATCGCCGAGAACGTCCGGATCTTCAACGGCACCCGCGGCGACGCGGCGAGCTTCGATCTGCTCGATCTGCTGCTGCTCGACCAGGCGTATCGCCTGGCCTACTGGCGGGTGGCCGCGGACGAAATCAATTTCCGCCGCTTTTTCGACGTCAACGAGCTGGCGGCGATCTGCATGGAGCGCCCCGAGGTCTTCGAGGCGACGCATGGCCTGATCCTGCGGCTCGTCGCGGAAGGCCAGGTCGACGGCTTACGAATCGACCATCCCGACGGACTGTACGATCCCACGACTTATCTCCGCCGTCTGCAGGAAGCGCGGTTCCTGCAACTGTGCCGCGCGGCGGCGGACGAAATGCAGGGTCCTGCGGCCGCCGTCGAGCCTGGCGGCCGCTGGGAGTCGCTCGAAGCGCAACTCCGCGACCGCTTCCAGGAACTTTCCCGGACCGATCCCCATTCGATCCTCGTCAAGCCGATGTACGTGGTCGTCGAAAAAATCCTGGAGCCCGGCGAGCATCTGCCGGAAGAATGGGCCGTGTACGGAACGACCGGTTACGACTTCCTCAATTCCCTGAACGGGCTGTTCGTGGATCGCACGAACGTCCGCGCCTTCGACCGCGTGTATTCGCGGTTCATCCATCAGCCGCTTGATTTCCAGGAACTGGTGTACGCCTGCAAGAAGCTGATCATGCAGGCCTCGATGTCGAGCGAGGTGAGCGTGCTGGGGCACCAGCTCGATCGCATTTCGGAGTGCAACCGCTGGTCGCGAGACTTCACCCTCAGCAGCCTCACCGAAGCCATCACCGAGATCATCGCCTGCTTTCCCGTGTACCGGACGTACCTCAACGGCAAGGGGGTGCAGGAACGCGACCGGCGGTACGTCGAGCTGGCGGTGGCCCGCGCCCGCCGGCGGAACCCCGCCACCAGCCGCTCGATTTTCGATTTCGTCCGCGACATTCTCCTGCTCCGTTTTCCCGACAACGCCGACGAGGCCGCCCGCAGCGCACAGCGCCGCTTTGTCGGCAAGTTCCAGCAGGTGACCGGCCCGGTGATGGCTAAAGCCGTCGAAGATACGGCCTTCTACATTTACAACCGCCTGGTTTCGCTCAACGAGGTGGGCAGCGACCCGGAGCACTTCGGGACCACCCCGGCCACATTCCATCAACAGAACCTTGACCGCCAGGCGCACTGGCCCGAAGCGCTGCTGGCGACCGCCACGCACGACACCAAGCGCGGTGAAGACGTTCGCGCACGCATCAACGTCCTTTCCGAGATTCCCCAGCAGTGGAAGACCCGCCTGTCGCAATGGAGCCGGACGAACAAGCGCTTCAAGCGCGACGTCGATGGGATGCCCGCCCCCGGCCGCAACGACGAATACCTGCTCTATCAAACGCTTCTTGGGACCTGGCCGTTTGAGCCGCGGGATGCCGGCCGCGACGCGTATGTCGAGCGGATTCAGCAGTACATGCTCAAGGCCACGCGCGAGGCCAAAATGAATACGAGCTGGATCAGTCCCAACGAGGCGTATGAAACGGCGACGCGCGACTTCGTCGCCGCCATCCTCTCCGAATCGCCGCGAGCTCACTTCCTCGCCGATTTCGAACCCTTCGCGCGGCAGATCGCGGACCTCGGCATCTGGAATTCGCTCGCGCAGACGGTGCTGAAGCTGACGTCACCCGGAGTCCCCGACTTCTATCAGGGGACCGAGCTGTTCGACTTCAGCCTGGTCGATCCCGACAACCGCCGGCCGGTGGATTTCGCCCGCCGGCGGGAAATGCTGCCGGCTCTCGAGCAGCGCATCGACGCGGCCGCTGACGGCGGGGCGGGCCTGGCTGCCGAGCTTCTTGCTGCCCGCACCGACGGCCGGATCAAGCTCTACCTGATTCTCAAATTGCTCGATTATCGCCGCGAGCATC
>JBLMWR010000546.1:0-14308 GCA_050257335.1 Deltaproteobacteria bacterium
GCGATTACGGCAATCGAATGGGGATTCCCACTGTCAACGGGGCGATCTTCTTCGACGACCGCTATCTCGGGAATCCGCTTGTCTATTGCGGCAACGTCGCCATGATTCCGGTGGGCAAGGAATTCAAGCACGTCAATGCCGGCGATTTCATTGTCGCCGTCGGCGGCCGCACCGGACGCGACGGCATCCACGGCGCCACTTTCTCGTCGGCAGAGCTGACGCACGAAAGCGAGACGCTCTCGGGCGGCGCGGTGCAGATCGGCAATGCCATCACCGAGAAAATGCTCATGGACGTGATCCTCGAAGCCCGCGACAAGGGGCTGTACAGCGCCATTACCGACTGCGGGGCAGGGGGGTTCTCCAGCGCCGTCGGCGAAATGGGGGCCGAGTCGGGTGCCGAAGTCTGGCTCGACAAAGCACCCCTCAAATATGCCGGGCTCTCCTATACCGAGATCTGGATTTCCGAAGCGCAGGAACGGATGGTGCTGGCCGTCCCGCCGCACCACTGGGAGGCCTTCGAAAAACTCTGCCGGTCGGAAGGGGTCGAGGCCACTGTGATCGGAAAGTTCACCGAATCGAAGCAGCTCGTGCTGAAGTATGAGGATCATGAAGTGGGCCGGCTCGACATGCACTTTTTGCACGAAGGCCGTCCCCCTGTCGTCCGCGATGCCGTTTACACGCCGCCGCCCACAACCCCACTTGCCGCTCCACGTCAATCGCGCTACGACGAAGACCTCAAAAAGATCCTTGGCTCGCTCAACGTCTGCAGCAAGGAATGGGTCATCCGGCAGTACGACCACGAAGTCCAGGCCGGGAGCGTCGTCAAGCCCCTGGTGGGGACCGCGGCGGACGGTCCCTCGGATGCGGCGATCGTCCGTCCCGATCTGGGCTCGCATCGCGGGCTGGTGATCGCTAACGGCATGAACCCGCGGTATGGCGATCTCGACCCGTACTGGATGGCTGCCTCGGCCATCGACGAGGCGGTCCGCAACTGTGTCGCCGTGGGGGCCGACCCGGCGCGCATCGCCATCCTCGACAACTTCTGCTGGGGCAACACGGATCGCCCCGAAACGCTGGGAACGCTCGTTCGCGCCGCCCTCGCCTGCCGCGATTTCGCCATCGCCTTCGGCACTCCCTTCATCAGCGGCAAAGACAGCCTGAACAACGAATTCTCGTACGTCGACGAATCAGGCCGGAAGCAAACCGTCGCCATTCCTCCGTCGCTCCTGATCAGCGCGCTGGGCCAGATCCCCGATATTCGCAAGGCCGTGACGATGGATGCAAAGGAGCCGGGGAACATCCTGGCACTCGTCGGCACGACGCTCGACGAGCTGGGAGGCAGCCACTTCGCGCTCGTAAAGGGACTTGCGGGCGGAGCCGTGCCGCGCGTCGACGCCGAGCTGGCCCCGCGGATCTTCCGGGCCCTCTACCGGGCGATCCAGGCGCGCTGCGTGCGCAGTTGTCACGACCTGAGCGAAGGTGGATTAGCGGTTGCGGCCGCCGAAATGGCCTTCGCGGGCGGCCTCGGCGTCGACCTCGATCTCGCGCCTCTGGCATCCCGCTCGGGAATCACGGGCGACGGCGTGCTGCTCTTTTCAGAAAGCAATTCCCGGTTCCTCGTCGAGGTCCCGCCCGCGCAGTGGTCGCAGTTCGCCGATCATTTCACCGGCCTGCCGCTGGTCGAGCTGGGTAAAGTCACCGGCGGCCCGAATATCGTCATACGCGGCACGAATGGCCAGCCGGTCGTCGATTCTCCCTGGGCCGACCTCAAGCGCGCCTGGAAAGAACCACTGGCGTGGGAGTAGGTCCGAACTGGAGGGCACAATGGCAAACCGTAACGACCGGCAGGAACCGCACGAATTCTCCGCTATCCGCGGATTTGACAAAGCGATGCGTAAGATCGCCGGCACGCCGAAAAAGGAAGTCGATCGGCGCGAGTCAGCCGCACGATGGCGGCGCAAGAAGAAAGAGCATTAGCGATGTCGAAGCGAATACCGCGCCGCCGCAGTACGGCCGCTCCAACGGTCTGTTTCGAAGTCTATCGCAATGGAAAGAGGGCCTGTCGTGCAGGCGTCGAAAAAGGAATTCTCGTCTTCGATGTCGTGCACTGTACCCGCCGGCGCGGTATGAGTGCAGCAACGCACTTCAGGGTCGGAGGAATTGCCGAACGAGACAATGCCGACGGCGCTCACGTCGAATGGGCGTTCGGATCCGTCAGGGTGGGTGACAAGTTTTCCATCAAGGTCATCAGCAGTACAGAGTGCGATGAACCGACCGACCGCCGGCCCACTCAAAAGAAGCGCACCAAAGGCAAAAGGTAGGCATGGTGAGTGTAGTGTGTTATTGACTGAGCAAGGGGGGAGCAGGGGGGGCGGGCCGCTCTGTTTGTCCGAGACCGATTCGACGCTCTTCCCGGCAGACGCACACACAGCGAATGCGGTTTTTTGAACCGCCGAGAAAAGAGGAATACCCGCCACTCTCTGCGTTCTTCGCGCCCTTCGCGGTTTAAAAAAGCCTCGTGAGATTCGCGATAAAGGTCAGCATTTCGGCTCCGGAAGATTCTGTCATCATTCCAGATCAAGCACCCCGCAGTCCCTTCCTTTGCGTCTTTGCGTGATTTCTATTCGTTGGACGCGCTGTATCTTTGCCGAGAAAAACGATCACACGCAAAGGCGCAAAGAGTTTCCGTTGTTGGTCTGCCGGGTGACGCCGATGGCCGCGGATAAATCACACCGGCTTCGCCGGCATTCATCCGCGCCTATCCGCGTCATCCGCGGTGAAACTTCTTCCAAAATGGCGAATGCAGCCCCCGTCCCCGAACTCATTTGTCGATTTTCATGTCGCCGAAGTCGATTTTCACGCCAGCGGCCTTCAGGGCTTCGAACTGGCTGGTCTTCGCCGCGTCGCTCAGCGGGTTCCCGTTCAGGTACAGCCGCAGGAAGGGGGCGAAGCGCTTTTCGCCGTCGGCGTCCGCTTTGACGGCCGCCACGAACGGGGCCAGGTCGGTGAGCTTGTTGTTTTCCAAGATCAGCATTCGCACCGAGAGCGGCCGCGAGAGCGGCGTAATATCGCTGATCTCATTTCCGGAGAGCTTCAGGAGCGACAGCACCCCCACGTTCGTAAGCGGCTTGAGATCCGTCACCTTATTGCGGGCCAGGTCGAGCGACGAGAGCCGTTCGAGCTTGGCCAGGGGCGCGAGGTCGGCGATCTTGTTCCCGGCGATGTACAGGGCCGAGAGCTTCGTCAGCGTGGAAAGGGGCTGGACCGACTCGATCTGATTGTCCGACAGCTCGAGGAACTGCAGGGCGGTGACATTTCCCAGCGGGGTGACGTCGGCGATCTTGTTCTGCGACAGGTCGAGCGACTGCAGGTTCTTGATTTCCTTCAGCGCCGAGACGTCGCCGATTTCATTTTTCGCCAGGTTGAGCTGCAGGAGATTGACGCATTTCTCGAGCCCGGTGAGGTCCTTGATCCCTTTCCCCTTACCTTCGAGGATGAAGACCTTCTTAAGATCGTCGTCGGTGATCTCGTTGTTGTTGTCCTTCTTGTCGAATATGACCGACCGCACGACCGCTTCGAGGTTCTTGTCGGGCAGCCCCGCCCGGGCGCTCTGAGCCAGCGCGGAAAACAATCCGACCGCGACAACGGAAATCGTCAACGAAACGCTGCGCTGAATTCGCATTGGAACGTCCTCCCCGTCGAAAGTCAGTGATTTAACCCGATGAATGAATGCCGCATCTGTTCTTTCAAAAATAATCGCAACCACGACCGTTGAAAAGTGAAAATCGCGTCGTTCATCGGTCATGCCGGGGAGCGGGACCCAAGATACCGTAGCATGGACTTCCAAGCCCGTGCGTAATGCGCCAGCCGCACTCGCCACCGCGGCGAGAATGAGGCACGGGCTTGGAAGCCAGTGCTACGGGCATCGGAGACGAGCTACACCATTGCGGCGACGATGGCGTTCGAGGCGCGGGCGAGGTAGCTGCCGTGCGGTTCCTGGGGCATCGTCGTCAGCAGAATCACGCAGGCGTCGAGGTCGGGGTCAATCCACATCAGGGTGCCGGTTGCGCCCCAGTGGCCGTACGTCCGCGGCCCGAGAAGATCGCCGAAGTTCGCGCTGTGTGCCGCCCAGTTGAGCCGCCAGCCCAGCCCCCACGGCCGGGTGCGGCGCTCTTCAGCGGGGACGTCGCGCATGGACTCGAGCTGGTTGCGCGTGGCCGCCTGCACGGCGGCACGGCTCACGATCTGCGCATCGCCGGCGCGCCCCTGGCCGAGCAGCATCTGGCCGAACCGGGCCAGGTCCGCCGGCGTCGTCAGCAAACCGCCCCATGGCACTCCCAGCTTCCGCCAGTAGCGGCTGTTCCAGTTCCAGTGCCGGCTCGACTCGCGTGCCTGTTCGGAATCGGGAGGGAGCCAGACTTCGGCGATCCGGTCTGTCTTCGGAGCCGGCCCCTGAAACCACTCTTCCGGAGCGCCGAGAGCCGTGTCGTTCATTCCCAATGGCTTGAAGATTTCTTCGTCCAGAAACTGCGCACACGCTCTGCCCGTCACCTGATGAATGATTTCGCCGAGCATGGCAAAGCCCATGCTCTGGTATTGCACGGCGCGGCCGGGGACAAAATCGAGCCCGCCGGCGCACGTTCCCTTGACGAATTCCGACAGCGGCGCGTTCGCCGCCCGCAGCTCGGTATTGTTGGGGAGCATGTCGGGAAGTCCCGAGGTGTGGGTGAGCAGGTTCCGGAGGGTGACGGCATGCTTCCCGTTCCGCCCGAAATCGGGGACGTACTTCTCCACCCGGTCGTCGAGCGCGATCAGGCCCCGCTCGACGAGCAACAGCAAACCGGTGGCGACAATCGGCTTGGTGATCGAGGCGATCAGAAAGATGGCGTCCGGGCGGATGGCCGGGGATCCGTCGGCGATCTTCTGACGGCCGAAGAGATGCACCCCCGTGGTTTTGCCGCCGCGCGTCACAGAGACTCCGGCTGCCGGAATCTCCCCCCGGTCACACCAGTCCCTGATGAGTTCAACCGCCTTGTGCCAGCGGTACGAATCAAGCCCGACGACCGAGGGTTTGTCGATGACCAGCATCCGATCGCGTACCTCGTTGCGGGAGAAAGGAGACTGGCTCCTGACGCTGTAACATGGGCTTCCATGCCCGTGCATACTCCCCCGTACCGACCTGACGCCATGCAGATGAGGGACGGGCTTGGAAGCCCATCCTACGATTCTGCCGGGGCAAATCCAAGATCACAGATCCAGATCGTGAATCTTGAACAACTGGTCGAGATGCGTAACCTGCAACACCTCGCGCACGTCGCCGGAGGGGTTGTACAGGTGCACCTGGATCCCCAACCGCCGCAGGGACGCGAGCAGACCCAGCATCCCGCTGGGGATGTACCGCACGCCCGTCAGATCGAAGGCCAGGTCTTTGCAGTCGTGCACCTTGAGAAGTTCGACAATCTCCTCGCGGCATTCGACCAGGTCAATCTGATCGGGCAGTTCCCCCGAACCGAAGCCGACGACGGTCAGCGGTCCGGTCTCGTAAACGCGCAAAATTTCATGATGAATCGGCACAGTGACGGCACTCCCCTCGGAAATTGGTTTGGACGGCGTTGGAATAATGGAGGTATGAGACACAAAAAAGCCACCGCGGTTCACCCGCGGCGCCGCCCCTGCTTCTTCGATCTTTCAATACGTCGGATTCGTCTCGATAGATCAAAACATTTTGTCTGGAATCGAAATTCAAAAAAAGAGCATCTTCCGGGCCGTTTCATTACAAACCCGCCAGTTTGCCACAACGGGCAATGATTCAATGCCTTAGAGCTCGTCAGCAACGCGCGCTGCAAATCGCCTGCCGTTCAATTCGGCCTCAAACCAAGACGAGTTGCAACAACGGCCTGCACCGAATCAACGCTCGAGAACCGGCGAGAATTACGAAAGATCCACCTTGCGAAAGGGGCGACGCGGTTCCAAGCCGGCGCGTCCTGTTTTGCGGACGTGTTTGCAAGCCCATCGGGCAATCGTCGCCGCGATCGCAGCAGTTGCTGTATGATCTAACCCCGCACACGCCGTCACAGGCCCTCTGATTCTCGACATTCGCGGTCACTCCGAATCGATTCACGATTCGCCATTTCTCGCATTCGGGAGACATCCGATCCACGACGAACGCCACGCCGCGCGACTGGGACGCGGCGAATTGGCTGCCTCGCTCGTCGCCACAGCCGCCGGGGCCCTGCTCCTCAATCACGCCGGCGCCCGGCCTGGGAATCGACATCGACGAATCGAAGTTCGTCGAAGTCAACGCCAACGCCAAATTCCCCTGGCCCAGGCTGGTTTACTCCGACGGTTCGGTACGGGACTATTGAGTGCTTCACGCAGCGAGGGCTTCCAAGTCCGTTCGGGAAGTTACGCATGGCCTGGGAAGTCCATGCTACATGCTGCGTCAGCCGCGGAGCAGCTTGTCGAATTCGTCTTCCGTCAAAATGCGGATGCCGAGGGCTTTGGCTTTGTCGAGCTTGCTGCCGGCTTTTTCGCCGGCGACGACGAAGTCGGTCTGTTTGGAGACGCTGCCGGCCGGCTTGCCGCCGTGGGTGTGGATCAGTTCCTTGATTTCGTCGCGCGAGTATTTCTGCAGGGTGCCGGTCACCACGATCGTTTTGCCGGTGAGCGGCCCGGCGGGCTTGCGTTTGACGGGCGAGCCGAAATTGAGCCCCAGGTCGCGCAGCTCGGCGACGATTTCCTGGCCGATCTTCGAGTGAAAGTAATCGTACACCGACTGGGCGATCACCGGGCCGATCTCGAGCACGGCCGCCAGTTGTTCGGCCGATTGCTGCATGATCTCGTCCAGGGTGCCGAACTCGTCGGCGAGAATCTGGGCCGTTCGGGCGCCGATGTGGCGGATATTGAGGCCGGTGAGGAGCCGCCACAACGGCCGCGAGCAGGAGGCTTCGATTCCTTCCAGCAGATTGTCGACCGATTTTTCCCCCATCCGCTCGAGGTTGATCAGCTCGTGGCGGCGATCTTTGAGGCGATAGACGTCGGCGAAGCTTTTCACCAGCCCCGAATCGATCAACTGCTCGATCAGCTTGATCCCCAGTCCTTCGATGTCCATCGCGGCCCGTGAGGCGAAGAACCGCAGGCTCTCGCGGAGCTGGGCCGGGCAATTGGGGTTCGGGCAGCGGATATAAACGCCCCCTTCGTCTTTTTCGACGTGCGTATGGCACTCGGGGCACTTCATCGGAAAGTGGAATTCGCGTTCGCTGCCGTCGCGGCGGTGCTCTTCCACGCGGACCACGTGCGGGATGATCTTTCCCGCCTTTTCGACGACCACCCAGTCGCCGACTTTCACCCCCAGCCGCGCCAGCTCGTCGCGGTTGTGAAGGCTGGCGCGAGAGACGGTGGTCCCGGCGATCTCGACGGGGCGCAGGTGCGCCACGGGGGTCAGGGTCCCGGTCTTGCCCACCTGGACGTCGATTTCCTCGATGCGCGTGGTCCCCTCATAGCGCTCGAATTTGTAGGCGATGAGCCAGCGCGGGTTCTTGGAAGTGGCCCCCATCCGCTGCTGCTGGTCGAGGTCATTCACTTTGATGACGAAGCCGTCGACCTCGAATTCCAGCTCGTGAATCTGTTCCATGAGCTGCTGGCAATGACCGAGCACTTCGTCGATGCCGGGAAGGACCTTGATTCGCGGAGTGGCCGGGATGCCGCAGTGCCCGACGAATTCCAGGAATTCAGAATGCGTCCGGAACTGCTCGGGTTCGACATAACCGAAACTGTGCGCGAAGAATCGGACGCGGCGCCGGGCGCAGAGCTTCGGATCGAGCAGTTTAAGGGCCCCGGCAGTGGCGTTGCGGGGGTTGGCGAAGGGCTGCTCGCCCGCCTCGGCCTGCGCCGCCCGGATATGGGCGAAATCGGCGTTCGTGATCAAGGCTTCGCCGCGGACTTCGAGCACCTTCGGATGCTTCTTGCCCCGCAGGCGCAGGGGGACGCCGATCAGCGTGCGGGCGTTGTGGGTGATGTCGTCTCCCTGCCGGCCGTCGCCGCGCGTCACTCCCTGAACGAACGAGCCATTTTCATAGATGAGCGCCACCGCCACGCCGTCGACCTTGTATTCGACGACGTAGTCGATGTGCTCCCCCGGTTCGATCAGCTTGCGGATGCGGGTATCGAACTCGCGCACGCCGGCTTCGTCGTAGACGTTGTCGATCGACAGCATCGGCAGGCGATGTGTGACGGTGGCGAACCCCTCGACCGGGGCGCCGCCGACTTTGTGCGTGGGGCTGTCGGGGGAATCGTAATCGGGGTGCTTGCGCTCGAGCTCTTCGAGGCGCTTCAGAAGCCGGTCGAATTCGAGATCCGAAATTTCCGGCCGGGCCTCGACGTAGTACCGATAATTGTGCCGGTTGACCTCTTCACGAAGCCGCTCGATTTCAGCTTTTACGCTGCTGGTCATGGTGAGGTTTCACCGGTGGAAAAAGATAGAGGCACCGCGTCGTCGCCATTCCTGTGTCCAGACACTTTCACGCCACCCCCCCTGGCCCCTCCTTACGAAGGGGAGGCATGTCTTGCTTCGACCCCACCCCCGTATTGACGGGGTTGGCGACAGGGTCATCGCGGGAGCGCAGGGTTTGTCGGCGGTCGACGAACAGGGCGAGAAAGCCGGTGAGGAGGATGGCGGCAACTTCGCCGGCGATGAGGCGGCCGGCGTACTGGTTGAGCAGTCGCGCCAGTGGAGCCTGCTCGTTGCCGAACACGCTTGCCAGGAGCGCGAGGATGGTGATGATGAACAGGGCGCTGAAGAACGCCGCCAGGGGGAAAAACGGGTTTCGGGTAGCGGGCGAATCGGACATGGTGTGATGATGTCCGGTGGAGCAGGAGGCGTCAAGCAGGCTCGTACGGCAGGCTTACAGCCTGACAGCGCTGTGGGTCCAGGGGGTGCTCCAGGAAAGCAGGCCAACATAATCCGGGGCTCAGCGCACGAGTGATCCAACGTCCGTCGAATGCGCGTGCATCGCGATGGGTGCTGGCCGGCAACCGGCTGCGGTTGGCGGGAATCGATTGCAGTCAGGCTATGAGCCTGTCGTACTTTGGAGCCGTCCCGGCCAAGGCGGGAGGGCCCGCTCACTTCGTGAGGGGCAAGACCTCCCACAGCAGATACGCAACCGGGCCGGTGAAGATGACGCTGTCGAGCAGATCGAGAAGGCCGCCAAAGCCGGGGAGCAGTGGGGCCGAATCCTTCACCCCGACGTCTCGCTTCAAGAGCGATTCGGCGAGGTCTCCGACCAGGCCCACGACGCCGAGGACGAGACCGTAGAGCACGGCCCAGTACCAGGGACCCGGCTGGGCGTTGGTAAAAAACTTCGTGCCCCAGAAGAGCCAGGCCCACGAACCGGCGGCCGCGCCGAGGAAGGCGCCCACCGCGCCCGCGCGCGTCTTGCCGGGGCTGATCAGCGGGCTGAGCTTCGTCTTGCCGAAGGCATGCCCGGCGAAATACGCGCACGTATCGCCGCACTTGGTGGCGACGATGAGCGAGGCGAGCGGCAGATAGCCGGCCGGAGCCGGACCGACCCAGCGCAATTGGACAGTGAGGCTGACGAAGACTGCGACGTAAGTCAGCGCGACGAGTTCCGCCCCCAGCGTCTCAATCGTCTTTCCCGGCGCGCGATAGCGGGCCATGCCGCTGACGAAGAGCGCCATGACCGCCAAGGCGTAAACCAGCATTGCCGGCCCGAGACGGCCGGCGAAGGCGCCAATCGGGGCAGCGGGCCCGGCGAGCGGGATGATCCAGCTGGCACTGACGACGGCCAAAGCGGAACTGGCAACCAGCGAAAAACGCGGCTCGAAGCGCACCCTCAAAAGCTGAACCAGCTCCCAGGTGCTGCGCAGCGACAGGAGGCACGCCAGAACCCACAGAATCGGCGCCGCTTCGCCGCACCAGGCGTCGGCCGCGAACAGGCCGATGAGGACGATGATCAGAATCGGTGCGAGAAACAGCCTCCAGGCCAGCATCGCGCTCGTCAGCCTTTCAAGCCGCCGAAGCGGCGGTCGCGGGAGGCATAGTCGCGCAGCGCATCGAGCAGGTCGGGTCGGCGGAATTCGGGCCAGCATTTCTGCGTGATCCACAGCTCGGCATAACTGATCTGCCACAGCAGAAAATTGCTCACCCGCATCTCCCCCGCCGTGCGGATCATCAGATCGGGATCGGGCATGCCGGCCGTGTACAAATGACTGGAAATGTGCTCTTCCGAGATCTCTTCGGGCGCCAGCTTCCCGGCGGCCACTTCGCGGGCCAGGGCTTGGACGGCATCGACGATTTCGGCGCGGCTGCCGTAGTTGACTGCCAGGCACAGCCGCATTCCCCGGTTGTCGCGGCTGCATTCGATGGTCTTCTCGACTTCCTTGAGAACCCCCGGCGAGAGCCCCTCACGCCGGCCGATCATCGAAAACACCAGGTCCTGCCGCATGATTTCCGAACGCTCTTCGATGACGTACTGCTCGAGCAGGCTCATCAGGAAGTCGAGCTCGCGGCGGGGGCGTTTCCAGTTTTCGCTGCTGAGGCAGTAGAGCGTGAGCTGTTCGATCCCCAGCCGCGCGCATTCTTCCACCACGAGGCGGACGCTCTTGACCCCGCGGCGATGCCCTTCGATGCGCGGGAACCCCTGGGCCTGGGCCCAGCGGCCGTTGCCGTCCATGATGACGGCGATATGCCGGGGGAGTTTCTCGCGCGCGAGACCTTCGTCCTCGAGCGCTCCATTGGTATAGCGGGCGGCGACGGTCACGTGAAACGCGCCTCGTGGTCGCGCAGTTGGCGGATGGTCTTCTGGAGCTTCGCCAGCCGGGGCAGGTACTTCGCCCGGGCGAGGATGAAGCGGTCGAGAGCTTCGGCTTTGGTGATCGAGACGCCGTGCGGCGAAATCGGCTGGGTGAGCATTTTATTGAGGATCCGTACGGCCGGATCGAGTTCCTCGGTGAGCGCCCCCAGGGCCTCCTGCAGCTCGGGCCCCATTTTCCGGAGCAGATCATGCAGCTCGTGGCGGTCCTGCTCGCGTTCTTTCTCGGTCAACTCGGGAGCGCTCGCGCCCGGGGCCTTCGCTTCGGCGGAAGCCTGCCCGGGATCCACCAGGCGGCCGAAGGGGGTCAGCTCCTGCTTGCGCTCATTCAAGCGGGCTTCGGCCCGTTCCAATCCGCGCGCTGCTCGTTCCAGATCGGGTTTCAGCTCCAGGGCCTTCTTGTAGTGCGTGATCGCCTGCGGAAAATTCTTCAGCTCGGAGTAGACGTTGGCGAGGTTCAGGTAGGCGTCGGCCATCCGCGGCTCGAGACGAATCGCCTCGCGATAGGCCGGGACCGCCAAGTTCCATTGTTTGAGATGTTTGTAGGCAATCCCCAGGTTGTAAAACCCGACCCCCGATTTCTTTTCGACCTGAACGGCCCGGCGGAGCACCTCCGCCGCCTTTTGATAATCCCCCATGCGATTGTAGACGGCGCCGAGATTGATCCACGACGCTCCGCGGCGCGGGTCGAGCCGGGTGACGCGCTCGAAATGCCGGGCGGCGTGTTCGTAGGCGTGCAGCAGGAAATGAGCAGTCGCCAGCCCCTCGTGCACCTCGGGGTCGAGGTCGTTCATCCGGCGCGCCTCCTCAAACGCCGCCACCGCCTCCTGCAGCTGGCCGGCTTTGAGGTTGTCGCGACCGGTCTTACACAGGTCTTCGAACGACAAAGAGTTCGTCATTTCGGCGTCAGTAGTTCGAGGTCATCCCTGCGACGGAACCGATTCTTGCATTTTCGGGGCGACGGAACCGGTGACCGTCGTTTCGTCTCCCTGAATCGCCTCCCGGCAGCCGCCAAACCAGCCCGGTGGGGAACACAAACAATTCTCCCCCCTGAAGTTGCGCGTATTATGACAGATGGTCCCCCGGCGTTCAAGAAGAGTTGAGAGGCCCGAGGCGCCCTTCACGCAGTGTCGGCCCACCCGGGTCGACAGCGACGGGCCGGAAGTGCCCTCGTGCATCTGCTCGTCCCGACCGGCATTCAGGCGGCCGCAGGAAAACGAAAAAACCCCGCCGTGCAGGAGCACGGACGGGGTCCGGATTCGCGGGAATCCGAGGTAGTTTCCACAAAGTTGAACGTCAATGTCAGCGTACGCGTGCCTGGAACGTGACCACACCTCCCGAATGTGCCGCGAGCGGTTCGGCCAGCTCCCACCGCAGGATCAAGCTTCCTTCTCCGTTGTCTTGCAGGAACAGATCGCCTTTGAGATCACAGGTGGCACTGTCGTCGATGTATTCCAGTCGGGCAGTCAGATTATCTACGATCACCACGTCGTGCACCTCGCGGTCGCCGATGTTGTCGAAGCGGATGGTGAAGGTCACGACGTCTCCGGACTGAGCCGCGGAGCGGTCGGCGAGCTTGACGATCCGCAGGCGGGCCTTGCCGTCGCAACGGTTTTCGCGGCCGACCATCTCGAGCTGCTGGAACCGTCCCTTGAGCTCGACCGCCCCTTCCGTCTTGGCGGCGATGACCGGGTTCTGGTCGCGGGTCCAGACGACGGCCGACTGAATGCTTTCCGCCAATCGCGGTTCATCAGCCTGCTTGAACACTCCGGTCCGCAGGAATCCGAAGTCCTGCACAGGCGTGGTCGTATGGACGTGTCCATGAATGGCCTGCGGGCGATCGAATTCTTGTGCGGTGACTTCGCCCTTCAGCCCGCTTCCCCGCACGCGCGTCACCAGTCGCTCGGTCGCGTCCCGCTGATGCTGGGCGAACGTCCCGACGCGGTTGACCAGGCCCACGCCGCTGCGGCTGACCACCGCCTGCGTCGGGCGTCCGCCGCCGACGTCTTCGATCGGCTGGCTGATGGAGGTGACCGCGGCGAAACGGGGAGAGTAAATCGCCACGCAATTGGAGGGGGCGATGCGCCGTTGCTGACATTCGTCAACATAACTGGCGGCCGTGTCCTCGGGTTGCATGCCGCCGATCCGGTCCTGCTCGAAAAAGAGCGGCGAGCCGTGGTCGCCGCCATCGAACAGATATTCGTCGGGGAAGCGCGTCGCGCAGGTGGCGGGATATTCCTCGCCGGCGGGGCAGGCCCCAGGATCGGGACAGACGTCGCAGTCGGGCAGGCGCGCTTCAGCGGCGGTCTGGGTGATCGCCGGGTGTTTCGTCCTTCGCGATTCGCCGTCGCTTTCCGACTCATAGCCTGCCAGGACGACGTCCTTCGGGGGGACGTGCGGCCGGGCGGCCCGTCGGCGCAAGTCGGCGACGGCGTTTGGCGACGTCGCGGCGGGCGTTTCGTCGTCGAGGAATGGCTCCGCTCCGTTTCTGGCCACCGGGCGCTGCAGAGTGCTGCACGAGCAGGCGGTCAACACCATCACCGAGGCCGCCCATCGCGACGCCGTGCGCCAGAAACTTCCGCTCAGGAACTGCCGCCGCAGGAAGATCATTGTCGGACGGCCTCCACGGGCGGGGACTGCTTTCCGAAAAACTGCACCGGGGCGCCGGTCCCGAAGAATCCCGGCTCGGGAACGGCGGCGTCGGGAAGGCGGCCGCCCAGCCTCAATATCACCAGCGGCCGACCGGCTTCGTCGGCGAGCGCCACGGCATTGTCGCGCGGCCCGGCGCGGCGGACCCGGCTGGCCGTCGTGCTGCGGACTGGAATCACGCGGTCCGGCTGTTCGAGGTAGATCACTTTCGTCACCAGGCGTCCTTCCAGGGCCGCCGCGATTTCTTCTGCCGTCACGATAATCGGAATCGCGAACTCCACTTCCCGCCCGCGCGGCGGATGCAGGCGGTCGACGAGTTCCACCGTCGGATAGAGTTCAACCCCGGGGAACTCGGGAAGGTCGCTGATCTTGAGGCGATAAACATGGCCGACGCACAGCCCGGCGACGGCGGGGGCTTCCAGCGTCGTCGCCTGATTGTCGGGGCCCGAGTAGAACGCGACCTGTCCCCCCTCACCGCCCAATTCGACGCGGACCGGCTGAATCGCCGGAACGAATCCGCACTGGACGCCGGCCAACTGACCGGCAACTCCAGGCCGGGTTGTCTGATCCAGCGGAAAGTAACGCCCTGTCGAAGTCGATTGCGCCGATGCGGTCGCTGCGCCCCATCCGACCGCAGCGGCCATGAGAACGGCTGCCAGATTCGCCGCGCGGCGGCCGCGACTGGGAATGCCGCGGGGAACTCGCGGGCAAGAGCCGGATTGAAGATGCGAACCGGATGAAAGCATGGTGTCGAACGTCCCGCGGTGGAAGTCCCGGGCTGTGTCCCGCCCATCGAGAGGCAGAGTTTGTTGCGGCCTTTTCGGCACTCT
>JBLMWR010000547.1:0-3266 GCA_050257335.1 Deltaproteobacteria bacterium
TGATCGTCACGCCCCACGCCGCGTTCGCGTCGGTCGAATCGCTGATCGAGCTGCGGACGCGCGTGGCGCGGCAGGTGGTTGATGTCCTGTCGGGCCGCCGCCCGGAAAATGTCGTGAATCCGGAGGTGTACAGCAGTCCGGTTACTCCGTGACCGGACGGGACAAAGCATGGCTTGCCGGTTTGCCGAAAAGCCACGCATTGCTCTCGCTCCGAACGTGTGGCGAGCGATCTGGAATCGCAGTTTGCGTCCGCGACAAGAATGGTATGCCGATGCCGCGGGGTCACGAAGCGACCCCGCTACAGGCCGCGCAACGACTACCGGCGCAGCTCCTGGGGCACGTCTCCCTCGACCCCCGGCTTGTGCCCCAGGGCTTCGCTGAAAAACAGGACGATAACTGCCGTCAGATAGTCGCGGTTGGCCTTTTTTGCGAACCCGTGCCCCTCGTTGTCGGCGTAGACCGTCCACACAGGTCGGCCGCGCGAGTGCACCGACCGGGCGATCTGCTCGGCCTCGGAGAACGGCACTCGCGGATCGTTGCGGCCGTGCGCCACGAGGAGCGCCGCATTGATGCGCTCGACGTTGCTCAAGGGGTCGATCTTTTCGAAGAACGCCTGCATCTTCGGGTCGCGTTCGTCGCCGTATTCGGCCCGCCGCAGGTCCTGCCGGTAGGCACTGGTATTCTTGAGGAACGAGCGGAAGCTGGCAATACCGACGATATCGACCCCGGCTTTGATCCGGTCGCTGTAATGGGTGAGCGAGGCGAGCACCATGAAGCCGCCATACGACCCCCCCATGACGACGACGCGCGAGGCGTCGAGCTCGGGCTGTGCGGCGATCCAGTCGAGCAGGCTCCCGATATCGCGGACGCTGTCTTCGCGTTTGTCGGCGTTGTCGAGCTTCAAGTACGTTTTTCCGTAGCCGCTCGATCCGCGGACATTGGGATGAATAACCGCCATCCCCAGCTCGTTCAGGTAGAACTGCTCGGTCCCGTTGAAGGAGGGGCGGTATTGCCCTTCGGGCCCGCCGTGAATATTGACGAGCACCCCCGCGGGCCGGTTTTTCGACGCCGCGCGGGGCTTGAAGTAATAGGCCGGAACCTTGCGTCCATCGAATGCCGGAAACTGCACCCGCGTCGCGGTGACAAACGTTTCGGAATTGAGCCCCCCGACTTCGCTGTACGTCCACCGCGTCAGTTTGCCGTCGGCCAGCGACAGTGAATAAGCGTCGGCTGGAGCGTCGGGACGGGCAAGAGAAAATCCAAGCTGCTTGCCGTCCGGCGAGAATTCGAGCGATCCGACCTGGCCGAGCGGCAGCTCGACCCGCCGGCGCTTTTCGTTTTCCACCAGGTACAGGGCGCTCGCTCCGTCTTCGTTGACAGTGAACGCCACGGTGCCCGAGAGAGGGTCGACCTCGATGGAATCGACGTCCCAGGGAATGTCGGCCGTGAGCCAGATGTATTTCATCGACGCCAGGTCGAGCCGGGCCAGCTCCCGGAATTCCCCCCGCGCGTCGGTCGCCAGCCACACCGACTTGCCGTCGGGCGAGAACTTCGTCGCCCCGAAAGCCACGGGTGCATCGCCCGGAATGGGGAGCGGCGTCCTTTTCTCCTCAGCCACGTCAAGGAGCGCCGGATAGGTCTCGTTGATCGAGACGTAGCGGTTGAGCAGGAGCTTCTTTCCGTCGCGCGACCAGTCCTGCGCGTTCCATAGCTCGTTTTCGACCTGCATGAGGAGCTTGAGCGAATCAGGTTTCCGCGGATCGGCGGTGTACAGGTCGATATCGCGCTGGTTGCGAAGATTGCTGTGGATGATCATGCGGCTGCCGTCGTGGAGCACGGGACCCGGCAGATTCCGCGACTTGCCGTCGGTGATGAGATGCGCGCGGCCGGTCTTGCGGTCGAGAAAATAGATCTGGTTGTTTTCGCTCCCGCCGGCGCTCATCACGACGGTCACTCCGCCGTCGGTGGCTTCGGGAATGAACGCGCCGTCGGCCGGTTCGTTGAAAAACGTGATCTGCTCGCGGCGCCCGCCCGGTTCGTAGACGCGGTGCAGTTGCGCCGTGTCGCCAAACCGCGTGGCGATCAGGATTCCCCTTCCGTCGGGGGACCATCCGCGAAAGGCCGCGCTCCGCACCGCCTGGTACTGCCGCAGGCGCTCCATCAGCTCCGCGGGGACCGGGGGGACGTCCTGCGTGACAATCGCCGGCGGCCGGAACGGGTCGTCGCCGTCCGCCACGGCGACGGGTACCGATGCCACAAAGGACGAAATGACGGTGAATGAAACGACCAGCCGATAACGCCATGCAGACTTCATCGCGATTCTCCGGCAAGTTGAACGGGGAGCGAATTGCCCAGAGGATACCGCGCCATCGAAGTGAATTGAATTGATCCCGACCGCTGCGTTACGATCCCGGCTGCATTGACGCGAACTGCACCGGATGCATTCATTTCAGGGAACAAACGATGCCTGTTGAGCGCTACTGGGAAGACTTTACCGTGGGCCAGAAGTTCGTATCGGGCTCGGTCACCGTCACCGCAGAGCAGATCACGGCGTTCGCCTCCGAGTTCGATCCGCAACCCTTCCATACCAGCGCGACGGCGGCGGCCGGCAGCTTCTTCGGCGGGCTGGTCGCGAGCGGCTGGCACACTGCGGCACTCACGATGCGGCTCCTGGTCCTGAGCGAGCTGCAGGTCGTCGGGGGGCTGATCGGCGCGGGGCTGGACGAAGTGAAATGGTCGCGCCCGGTGCGGCCGGGAGACACCCTGCACGTCGTCCCCGAGGTGCTCGAAGTCCGCCCCCTCAAATCGCGTCCCCGGCAGGGAATCGTTCGCGTGAAAGTCGAGACCTTCAACCAGGATAACCAGGTCGTCCAGACTCTCGTCGCCAACCTCTTCGTCCCGCGGCGGCCTGTCTGATGCTGCTTCCCGTGCCGTGACCGGGAATTACGCATGGATGTTCATGGATTTGTAATCCTTCCCGCCGCATCCGAATTTATGAGCTAGAATTCAGGAGGCGGGCTCCCGCGGCGCTTTTGCATGCGCCCTTTCCTGAATTGTTCTCTGAGGACGGCCCGATGGCTCACACCCTTGACGAGTTCACTGTATCCCGTGTGTCTTCCGTTCCGGCGGCACGGGGAAGAGTCGCCGAGATCACGGCAGTTCCAACGGCCGACGCGCGGCACATTCTGAACCCATTCAATACCGGAATCGCCGCCGGCCTCACGGTCCTGCCGGTCCTCGTGGGGACCTTCAGCGTATTGGGGGGG
>JBLMWR010000548.1:0-2886 GCA_050257335.1 Deltaproteobacteria bacterium
GATGGGGCCTCCGGCAGTTCCTGCTGCGAGGCCTGACGAAAGTCAAAACCGAATGGTTGTGGACCTGCACAGCGTTCAATCTCGACAAACTGGCGCGAGACTTGGGCCGCCTCCGCGCCGCGATCGCGACCGAAGTGGCCGCGATGCCGATCAGCTAGGCAAGCGGGGCGGTTTGCGCGCTGATTTGGAGCGATAGACAGCACAGAAACTATCCTGAATTCAAGCTGCAACCTGAAAGCGGACCCGATTGGCCAGTCTCCGAGTGCCACGTTTCGGAGAAACGCGGCTAAATCAACGGCCCCCTCGCGGGAGAGGGGTTGGGGGTGAGGGGGCGACGTGCGACAGAGCATGACATTGTTCGGTAGACTGACCGGTACGTCAGGCTTGCAGCCTGACAGCAGTGCGGGCCTGAATTTTCCCATCAGAAGAGCCGGCCAACAGATCTGCCGTCGGTCGAGAGCCTCCGTGCAGGCCTGCGTTCCGGTCGGTCCACGCGCAACCGCATTGCCGTCAGGCTAAAGCCTGACCCGACCTACCGGGCGCTGCCGGCAGCGGGTCTCCCGGTCTTCTGCCCGATTCGCAGCACGCTGTTGGAGTAGACGCCGGTGGAGTCCGGATTGCCGGGGTCGGCCCGCCAGGTCTTGCCGTCGATCACGAACTTGTACTCGTGCACGCCGGCTTTGAGTTTCAGCTTCGTGAAGTAAGCGCCCGTCTTGTCCGGCCCCTGCATTTTCAAGCCATCGGGCTTCCACTCGTTGAACGTCCCCGCGAGGTACACGGCGTCGGCGGGAGCGGGCGGTCGATACGTGAACTCGACTTCGTATTCGTCCCCTTCGGCGGGCCTGACTTTCGGCAGGCCCAGCCGCAGGTCCTGGTCGTCGAGCACCGCCTCGAACTGCGCCACCAGCATTTCCTCCCACGTCTGGTCACCCCACCGCACGGTCTTCGTCGGGTCGGGATTGGCCGGGTTGTTCTCGGAATTGTCGTAGGTCGCGACGCACTTCAGCATCGTCCCCTCGCGCACTTTCAGCGGCTCGGCGAAGACATAGGAATTCTGCCAGTTGAAATCGTAGCGCGGCACTTCGAGCAGCAGCGCCCGTTTGCCATCGGGATCGACCGATTCGATCCGAAACGCCTTGCCGCGCAGGTGCATGTGCGGCAGCAGCGAGACGATCTGCATGTCGCGTCCGAACCCGTACTCGGCGTCGACGCGGACGTTGTCCTTCTGCGGGGGGATCTGAAAACGAAGATTGACGACCGCGTCGGTCTTGAGCTGTTTCTCGACCCGGCTGGCGTCGGTGAAGACGATCCCGGCACGGCTTTGGTCGGTGGCTTCGGCGCCGTTGGGGGTGTAATGGACCTGGAAATAGAGCTTCGAGCCGGCGGGAATGCGTTTGGCCAACCCGGGGAGCGCCTGCCACGCCGGAATTCCGGGAGCGAACGTGGCGATCGCATTCAGCAGCGCGGCTTCGGGCGCACCGTAACGGGCCCCCGGCGGGACATACAGCAGAATCAGATGATGCACGACCGATCGATTCCCCGGACGGGCCTCGGCCGCGACGACCCATTTGTCTTCGTCGAATGTCAGGTCCAGCGGGAAGTACTGATATTCGACCGTCCCTTTGGCCGGCACGGTGAAGGGCTTGGGCATTTCGAGGACCAGATCGGGTTTGGGGATCTGCCACCCCTCGGTGAACTTCGGCGGCTCGGGAAGATTGGCCGGGTTTCCGGCGGGCATGCCGTTGTCGATCCAGTCGAACAGCAGCTTCTTTTCAGCGGCTGGAAGCCGGCGGTCGTTGAGGAATTTTCCCGGCTCGGCGTCGGCATGCCAGGGAGGCATGCGCCGCTCTTCGATCACTTCGCGAATCGTGGCGCTCCAGTTCACGACGTCGTCGTAAGAGGTCAGCGTGAAGGGGGCGATCTCGCCCGGCCGATGGCAGGCGACGCAATGTTTCTGGAGAATGGGGGCGATGTCTTTTGCGTACGTGATCTCGCCCCGCGCCGTCCGGCGATTGACCCGCCCGATGTGACACCCGGTGGCCTTCGTCTCGGGCGTGCCGACTTCCTTCCCCGCGAGCAATTCGTCAAGCGCCGCCGCCAGATCGTTGTGCTTTGGCTCATTTCGCGAGCTGCCCACGACGTACTGATCGTCGATCCGGCCGCGATAACGGATGACGCGGGCCTTGTCGAGGACGAAGACTTCGGGCGTCCGTTCCGCCCCGAACTGGTCGGCGACCGCGTTCGAGGGGTCTTTCAGAAGCGGAAACTCGATCTTTGAGACCCGGGCGTATTGTGCCAGCTCCGCCAGCGTATCCTGCTGATTGGAGTCGACCGCCACGAAACCGACCTTCTTCGCCTCGTACTGCCCGGCCAGCTCCGCCAGCCGCGGCCCGTACAGCTTTGCCACCGGACATTCCGTGCCCACGAAGGCGACGACGACAAGGTCGCGGTCGGCCCAATCCTTCAACTCGTGCGCGGCCCCGCGAAAGTCCTGCAGTTTGAAGTTTTCGATTTTCCGGCCGATCCGCGATTTCTCTTCGGCACGAAGGCACACAGCAGGAGTCACGGCGAAGAGGAGGGCCAACGTGAGGGTAGAAATGCGCATGAGGGATCTCCGAAGGCAAAAGACGGAATGACTCTTTTGTAAGGGATACCGCGGAGCGATGCAGGTTGCAAGGTGGATGATGGCGACGGCGGCGATGCCGCATTAAGCTGGGTTCTCTGCCCGGCCTCGACGGCGGAACGTACAACCTGTTCCATTACACATTTCCCAGGATGGGGATCGGGGTGAAGTTTGTCGATCAGAGCGACCCGGCCAATTTCAAAAAGGCGATCGTCAAAAACACCCGCTGCTTCTTCATGGAGACGATCGGCAACCCGCGGCTG
>JBLMWR010000549.1:0-7540 GCA_050257335.1 Deltaproteobacteria bacterium
ATCGCCGTGGGGGTAAACAATTACTCCCAGTCATTAGTCCTGCGCCGGCCGTACTGAAAGAGGCTGATGATCGTCACAATACTTTCTGCAAGGCGTTCGCGCTGACGCGTGCTTTAAATTCTTGAATTACGTCTTGACACGATCAGCCCCCTTTGGATAAGTTCCGGCACACTGACCGCTCGTGATGGGCAGTCCAATTAAGGCAACGAACGCCCCTTTGAAGACTTGCGTCTTCGACAGGGGCTTTTTTATTGCCTTCGCACGCCGATGACTGGTGCTGTGGGTGGAATGTTGACTCGGAGTGTCGTTCTCACAAAGTCACCTGTTACCAGTAAAGGAGTGCCAGTCATGTTGGGTTTGTCCCGCGAGGCGACCGTTGACACTTTCGGACGATCCGCGATGCGCGACGAGCAGAACGGAATCCGTGCCAGGTTCAGTGTCAAACTCGAAACTGCAGTCGGGGCAGCTTGCCTCGCAGTTGCGTTCTTTGTCCCAGATGGATATCCACGGCTTGTCGCATTGTCGGTTGTGAGCCTGTGTTCTTTCGCCTGGATACTCCGTGCCTGTCACAGCGAATGACCTCTGAGTGCATCCGTCCGTCCCGCTTCATCGAAAACCTCTGCCGGAGGCGAATCGAGAAGCGGCGGGGTCCGGCAATCCCTGGCGCCATACGCGGCCCGTGAGACAATGAACCCGGTTACGGCTGCCGCGAATGTGTCCGCTTGAAAAGGACTCATTCCGTCAACCGTTGTCCTGAATCCTGGCGGTGCATCTCAAACCATTTGAGCACGTGCTGCACCTTCGTGATGAGCCGGCTTGGACGGTCCTCGATCGCGTGAGACGCTCCGGGGATGCGCACGAGGGCCGTGTCGACTTTCCGCAGCTTGAGCGCCTGGTAAAACTGCTCCGATTCGGAGATCGGCGTCCTGTGATCCTCTTCCCCCGTCATCAGCATCGTTGGCGTCACCACGTTTTCCACCAGTGAAATGGGAGAGCGCCGCAGAAAGTGCTCGGCATTCTTCCAGGGAACTCCGGGGAACCAGTAGGCGTTGAAATAGGGGTAGATATCCGAGGTGAGCGCGAAGCTGTACCAGTTGATCACAGGCTTTACCGCGACAGCGGCGCGGAAACGGCTGGTTTTGCCCACGATCCACGCCGTGAGGATCCCGCCCCCGCTGCCCCCCGTGACATACAACTGGTCTCGATCGACGTAGCCTTTTTCAAGCACCGCATCGACCCCTGACATCAGGTCGTCGTAGTCCTGCCCGGGATACGCATGGTGGATCAGATTGGCAAACTCCTCGCCGTAGCCCGTGCTGCCGCGCGGATTCACGTAGAGCACAACATAGCCCGCGGCGGCGTAGAGCTGGATTTCCATCGAAAACCGGTCGCCATAGTTCGCGAACGGTCCGCCGTGGATCTCGAGAATCAGCGGATACTTTCGGGCCGGATCGAACCCCGGGGGTCTCACGACCCAGCCTTGAATCTTGCGGCCATCGGCTGATGACTTGAACCAGAACTCTTCGGTGCTGCTCAGCCGCCGCTGGCCGAAGAGATCGTCGTTGAGCCGGGTGATTCGCCGGATCTCAGTCCCCCCTTTCTTGCCGACGGCCACGTCTGCGGGATAATCAGGCTGCGATTGCGTGTAGGCAAAGTTTCCACGTCCGTCGGCCGAAAACGATCCGCTGGCATAAGGTCGGCCGAGGTTGACTCCACCCAGATGGGCGGCCAGCTCCGAAATCTCGCCGGCCAGCGTCACATATCCGATCTTCGTGGTTCCGGTGTCGTCGTATTGAAAGTACAACCCGCGGGCATCGGAGCTCCATACGGGCGAAGCGACGTTTCGGTCGAGGCGCGGGGTGATTTCCCGGGGACGTTTGCCGTCGCGATCCATGACGTACAACTTTGCGACCTGAGAACCCAACTTCTGGTCGTCGAAGCCGAGCCAGGCAATGCTGCGGCCGTCAGGCGCCGCGACGGGGTGGTCGTCCGGCCCCTGGCGATGGGTCAGCCGCGTCATCTCCCCGTCTGCCAGAGAGACGCTGTAAATCTCCGACTCGCGCGGGGCGAATTCCCAGTCGTCATCGCGATTGGCCGAGCAGAAGACGGCTTTACTGTCGGGGGACCACGACAACGGCCCCTCGTGGTGATAATTGCCGGACGTGAGCTGCCGGGGCATTCCCCCCTCTGCCGACACGATGAACACGTGCCGAAATCCCTCTTTGAGATAACCCTTGCCGTCGTGGCGATACAGAACCTTGCGCAGCACCCGCGGCGGATCGGCCCATTCGGCCCCCTTCGGCCGGGGGGGCAATTCCACGAGCGGTTTCGGAGAATCGGGAACCAGCATCACAAAGGCGATCGATCGACCGTCAGGCGACCAGATCAAGTGGTCAGGCACGTCCGCGAGATGTGTCAGCCGGGCGGTCTCTCCCGAGCTCATCCAGCGACAATAGATCTGGGCCGGCCCCGCCGAGGCTTCTTTCGAGACGTAGGCGAGGCGCGTCCCGTCGGGCGACCACCGCGGGTGTAAGACATCGTGAGGGCCCGTCACGACGGGGCGGTGCTCGGCCCCGTCGACGTTGACTCTCCACAATTCCGACCGCGGCCGATCCTTCATGAGATCCAGGGAGTTCCGCACGTAGGCGATCCGGCCTCCGTCCGGTGAAATCTGAGGGTCTGATGCGTGCTCCAGTTCAAACACGTCCAGGGCCTCGAGCGGCGCGGCCGGCGGACCGTCTGCGGCCCGAATCGCGCTGGCGGTCGGCAGCGAGCAGAGGACCAGGCCCCCGAATGCGAAATGCTTTACAAGATTCATCAAGTCGTCCTTTTCAGATCGGCGGGATCAGGCCATGTTGCATGAGGGCGTCGTGGCCCTTCATGCCGCCAGTCTAACGCCGGCCGGAGCGCGGGTGAACGGTAAATCCCCCGGTCCTCGGCCTCTTCGCCGGCCGGGTCGGCGATGTTGGCCCCCCGCTTCTACGACGCCGCGGCCGTGCTTCCGGAACGGGAGTGCGGCGGCGCTGGAGGCGAGGGAGGTGGTCACGACCGACCGCGCGCGCCGCATCGGAATCTGACCATGAATCTGACCATTGTGAAGGATAGATTGGCCTGCGTTTGTTCAATCCGGGCGGCTTGGATACCATGCAGTCTCGATATTTGCGTGACGATCCGGTCTCTTCGGGGAAATCCGGCATGCGCGTTGTTGATGTCTCGGTGACCATCGTTGAAGTTCCGCAGACGGCCCCTCTGGCGCCTTATCGCTCACACATTCGCAGCAGTTCGACGACCCAGAGCGGCATCGTGCGGGTTGTGACCGACGAAGGTCTCGTCGGCTGGGGAGAGCACAACGTGAACTTCCTTCCCAACCTGAGCGCGCGGAGGATGGAGCAGGCCGCCCGCGAATGGCTGATCGGACGCGATCCGCAGAACCTGGCGGCGTTCCACCGTGATTGCCCTCTCGAGACGCGGCTCAAGTCGGGGATCGAGCTGGCGCTGTGGGACATCTGCGGCAAGGCGGCGGGACTGCCGGTCGCCGGTCTTCTCGGCGGGGTGATCCGTCCGCGGGTGGAGGTCGCCGCGTGCATGGGGATCCAGACGTACGAACGGGCCGGCGAATTGGCGCGGTGGTATGTCGACATGGGATTCACCACGCTCAAAACAAAGGCCGGTGCCGATCTGACGGAAGACGTGGAAATGGTCCGGGGAATCCGCGACGCTGTCGGGGAGCGCCTGAAATTGCGGATCGATCCGAACCGCGCCTATTCACCGCAGCAGGCGCTCGAGCTGTGCCGGCGGCTCGAGCCGTATCACCTCGAATACCTGGAGCAGCCAATTCCGGCAGAGCCGCTCTCGGATGCGACTTGGCTGCGGCGGCAGACCCGTGTGCCGATCGCCCTCAACGAGAGCGTGACCGATCCCGCCAGCGTCCTGGCCATCATTCGCGAAGAGGCGGCCGCGTTCATCCTTCCTGATACGCACATCGCCGGCGGCATCCTGCCGTGCGTCAAGATCGGCCACGTCTGTGAAGCGGCGGCACTGCCGTGCATTATGCATTGCGGGCACGATCTGGGGCCGAAGACCGCCGCGATGGTGCACGTCGCCGCGGCCTGCCCCGCGTATTCTCTGGCGAACGACACGACCTATTACGGCCTGGTGGAGGACATCGTCACCGAACCGTTTCAGATTCAGTCAGGAACGATCGCCGTGCCGGCCAAACCGGGACTCGGAATTGAGATCGATCCCGAAAAACTGCGGAAGTATCGGCTGGATTGCTAGCTCGAAGCCGGAGAAACTCTTGACGGACGCTCCCTTGGCGGCGCGGCCCACCAACGTGCGTTGGACGGTGTTCGCGCTGGCCTTTTCAACCTCGGCGCTCCTGTATCTGCACCGGTATGCGTTCGGGTTCATGAAACCCGTTCTTTCGGAGGGGTGGGGGCTGACGGCATCCGAACTCGGGCAGCTCGACAGCTTATTCTCCTTTTGTTACACGGGTTTCCAGTTTCCACTGGCGATCCTGGCCGACATCCTCGGCGTGCACCTTGTGCTCACGGCGCTCATTCTCACCTGGTGCGGCGGACTGGGGCTGATGGGCTCGGCCAGTTCGGTCAAGGCGCTGTGGTACGCGCAGGCGACGCTCGGCACGGGGCAATCGGCAGTCTATGCCTGCTTGAGCCGCGTCGCCCGGACGTGGTTTCCACCGGCGATTCGCACCACGCTGCAGGGAGCGGTGGGAGTCATGGCGGGCCGGCTCGGTGCGCTCGGTTCTTCATTGGTGTTCGCGTCGCTGTTGCTCGGAGTGTTCGGCCTCACGTTGCGGACGGCAATCTGGATGCTGGTCGCCGTTGGCGTCGCGAATGCCCTGCTGTTCGCGCTCGCGTTTCGCAATTCTCCGCGTCGGCACCGCAGCGTCAACGAAGCGGAGCTGCAACTGATCGAAGGAACCGATCCGGCCACCGATTCGGGCGCCAGACGAATGACCGTCGCCGAAATGCTGCGGTCGATGACGCCGCGCTCGATGCGCAACGTCGGCTGGCTGGGAGTCCAGTCGATCCTGAGCACGTTTGCCGACAACGTCTATTCGAACTGGATCCCGTTGTTTCTGGCGCAGGTGCATCACCTGGATTACAAACAGATGGGTGTCTCTTCGGCCTTGCCCCTCCTGGGGGGAGCGATCGCCGGGCTCGTCGGCGGGATGCTGAACGATTTCGCGATCTCACGGACGGGAAACCGCCGCTGGTCGCGGGTGGCCGTCGCCTTTGCCGGCAAGGGGATGGCCGCCGCGCTGATGTTCGTGGCGCTCGTTTTCTACGAGCGGCCGTATGTCTTCTGCATGGTTCTGTTTTTCGTGAAACTGTTCGGCGACTGGAGCCTGACGACGTCGTGGGGCGTGGTCACGGACATCGGCGGACGGGCGACGGCATCGGTGTTCGCGTTCAACAATTCCGTCGCCGGGCTGGGACAAATCCTCGCGCCGCTGGCGTTCGGTTACATCGCCGACCATTTCGCCTGGCGGCTGGTGTTTGTGGCCGTCGGCGTCACGTACGCGCTGTGCGCCCTCTCATGGCTGGCCATCGACTGCACGATCCCCGTGATGCGGGAATCCAGGCCCGCCGATTCCTGATTGCGTGTCGCCCAGGGGTTACAAGGCTCTGTAGTGGCCCAGCGAATTTTTTTGGGATCAGGGGGCGGAATCTTACGGGCCGTTTGCCGGGCCAGCGATCCTGGGATTGAAGCCAGGAATGCGTCTGGATATCTTGATGCTTTGATGCTCTCCTCCGGCCTGTGATCTCGGCAAGACACGCCATGCTGACGATTCTCGACACGCCGTACCGGCCCTGCGACAGTCTTACACGTCGCGGATTTCTTGTGGCCGGGGCTTTGTCGGCCGGGGGTCTGACGCTCGCCGATCTGCTGCGGGCGGAGGAGGCTGCTGGCATTCGGTCGTCGCACAAGGCGGTCGTTAATATCCATCTCGATGGCGGTCCGCCGCACATCGACATGATCGACCTGAAGCCCGAGGCGCCGGTCGAAATCCGCGGCGAGTTTTCGCCGATTGATACGCGCATTCCCGGCTTCGCCCTCTGCGAACACTTGCCGAAGCTCGCCGGAATGGCAGACAAGTTCGTGTTCATCCGCTCACTGGTGGGCTCGGTCGGCGTACACGATGCGTTCCAATGCCAGTCAGGGTTTTCTGAAAAGGACCTGAAGTCGATCGGCGGCCGTCCGGTTCTGGGGAGCGTGGTTGCCCGACTGCGCAGTGCGACGGGTGATCCGGCCCCCGCGTTCGTCGATCTCATGCAGGGGCGGCCTCTCGTGCGGAACAGCGCCCGGGCCGGGTTTCTTGGCCCGGCCTTTCAGCCGTTCCGCCCCGACATCTCGAAAATGTTTTCGCGGCCGCTCGAAGAGGGGATGAAGCGCGAGTTGGCGGCCAAAGGAGCTGAGCATAGCACGAGCTTGTCGCTGATCGACGGCCTCAGCGTCGAACGTCTGCAGGACCGCACCGGCCTGCTGCATGAATTCGACCGCCTGCGCCGCGAAATCGACGCCAGCGGCATGATGCACGCGATGGATGGCTTCACGCAACAGGCGGTCGGGATCCTCACCTCGGGCCGGTTCGCCGACGCCATTGACCTCGACAAGGAAGACCCTCGCGTCGTCGCGCGGTACACCCTCGCAGACAGGGGAGTTTCCGACCCGGTCGGCACCAGTGAAGGCTCATCGTGGCCGAAGAAGCTGCTCCTTGCCCGGCGACTGATCGAAGCGGGGGTCCGCTGCGTGAGCCTTTCACTCAGCGATTTCGACACGCACAGCGCGAATTTCGCGCGGTTGCGGAACCTGTTGCCGCTGCTCGATCACGGTTTGCAGGCGTTTATGACCGACCTGGAAGAGCGCGGGTTGCTCGAGGACGTGTCGATCGTGGCGTGGGGAGAATTCGGGCGCACTCCGGGTGTGGATGGCAAAACTGCGGGTCGGCATCACTGGCCGAACGTCGGCATGGCCCTGTTAGCCGGCGGTGGTTTGCGAACCGGGCAGGTGATCGGCCAGACTGATCGTACCGCCAGTGCCGCCGTGGCGCGCCCCGTCCACTACAAGGACGTCATGGCGACGCTGTATCACAACCTCGGGATTGATCTCGCAGACGCGCGACTGACCGATCCCACGGGACGTCCGCAAATGCTGCTCGATGCCGGCCAGCCGTTGCGCGAAGTGATTTAATTCGGCCACGCGCGGCGGCGGACTCCCACGGATTCCTGATTCCGTCTCGCCCAGGGTTACAAGGCTCTGCTCGTTTCGCCTCTGGCGTTGTCTGACCTCCTTGTCAGCCCCTGGCATGCGGCAGCCCTCGGCGCCTGGCTTGAGGGCAGGACCGCTGTGGAATCGGACGCGTAACGGATGATTGCGATTCGGCTGTCGCTGATCATTCGAAGGCGCGGGCCTGTCGGTTCGAAAAGATGATCAGCGGCAAGAAGATGCGGGATTAAGTCCGTGTAAAAAAATAACTTCCTCAATTCGTTTTGTTACAATGAACTCACCGTTA
>JBLMWR010000550.1:0-3514 GCA_050257335.1 Deltaproteobacteria bacterium
CGATCGCCGTCTTGCGGTGAATGTCGATCCAGTCGATGCGCAGCTTCACGCCTAGCGCCTCGGCAAGGGCCCGGGCGAGCTCGGCGTCGCATCCCGCATGCTCTTCCGCCGCGCTGGAATAGGGGAGATTGGCGGGGTCCATGCTCACCACGATTTCGCCATGTTCGCGAATGCGCTTCCACGAGTTCCCCGCGACCGGCTTCCCTTCCGAATTCGTGAACGGCGCCCGGTAGGCGACTCCCTGGTCGGCAAACGCCTTGCTGACCTTGCCGTTCAAAACGATGCTCGTCAGCGCGCGGTTAAGCTCCTTGAGAAGCGCGCTGTCGGCGGAACGCACGGCGAAGGCCATGTTCCACCGTTCGCGCGGGACGTACTCGGCGACGCGCTGAAGCGGCAATTGCGGATGCGCATGCAGATACCACGCCGCAAAGTCATCATCGACGAACGCCGCGTCGAGCTTGCTGGCGACGAAATCCTCCAGCAGTTTTTCGCGCGATTTGAATTCGACCGCCGTGTGCCCCTGCGCGGCCAGGGCGACGCTGCCGGCGACAACACCGACGCGCTTTCCGTCCAGGTCGGATGGTGAACGGATCCCCTTCGTGTCCTGATGAACCAGCAGGCCGAAGCGGCTGCCGGAATAGGGGATGCTCCAGGCGATCTCTCGCGCCGGTCCCGAGCCGTGAGGCTGGCCGATCACCATCTCGCAGCGCTTCTCGCGGACGCACTTCCACGAGCACGCGGCGCTGGCGCACCAGTGGATTTCAAGGGGCCGCCCCAGCTCGGCCGCCACCAGCCGCGCCACGGCGATATCCAGCCCCTGCCCCGACCCGTCTTCGGCCTTGCCGGTGCGGGGCATGCCGTCGGGAACGGCACAGACGACGAGAGGCTTCTTGTTTTCCGCGGGTTGGCTGGTGGCCGGAAGATTGGCCGAGTGCGCAAATGGGGTACTACCCAGGACAACGGCGGCAATGAACGCGGGACGCACGAGTGTACCGACAAATCGCACTCGCTGAGGGGTGCCTCCGGAGTCGCTCGGATGTCTCATTGCATGCGAAGAGCGCGTTGTTTTTTTCGCCGGGGGGAAAGTTTCCATCTTTGGAGAGCCGCAGGAGTCGGTGTAAACTGTCAGTACGCTTGATGCCACCGGGGGACTTACGTCCCCCGCTCGCCGGATCAGAGATGCGTTGTCGAATTACGATCCACTCGGCAGCGTAAAGACGAACAGCGTGTTCCCGCGGCGGGCGTCGCGCAGCCAGGGGGCGCCATCGCCGGCGAATCCGGCCGTCCAGCCCCCCCACCCGACGCACACCGCGATGTACTGCTTGCCGTCGAGCGCGTACGTGATCGGCGAGGCGTGATGACCCGAGCCGCACTGGAAGGTCCACAGGTCCTTTCCCGTCTCGGCGTCGTAGGCGGTAAAGAACCCCTCGGCATCCCCCGTGAAGACGAGGCCTCCTCCCGTGGCCAGGACGCCGGCCACCATGGGCGAACGGCTCTGGACCTCCCATTTGATTTCGCCGGACCCCACGTCGATCGCCTTGAAGGCTCCCGAGGCTTCGCCGTCGATCAACGTCAGCGAGCTTCCCCAGTACGGCTGGCCCTTGATGAAAAAGGCCATGCCTGATGTAAATTTGGCGCAGTTGTTGATCACCGGGACGTAGGCGAAGCCGGTGCCGGGGTGATACGCCATCGGGTTCCATTCCTTGCCGCCAGCGGCGCCGGGACAGACGCGCACGCCTTCTTCGGTAGGAAGCGCAGCGGAGTTCACAAACGGCCGGCCGGTCTTGGGATCGAGTCCGTCCGCTCCCTTCTTGCGATCGGTCCAGGTGACTTCGCAGAATGGCTTGCCGTAGATGAATTCGCCATTCTCGCGGTTGATGCAATAGAAATAGCCGTTACGGTGGGCCTGAATCAGCGCCTTGACGGTCTTGCCCCCCTGCTTGATGTCGACCAGCACGGGGGTGTTGACGCCGTCGTAATCCCAAAGATCGTGGGGACTGTTCTGGAAGTGCCACTTGTAGCTGCCGTCGTCGGGATTGAGGGCCACGATCGAGCAGGTGTACAGGTTGTCTCCCTCGCGGACTTCGCCGTTGAAGTCGGGGGAGGGATTGCCAATCCCCCAGTAGAGCGTGTTGAGATCGGGATCGTAGGTTCCGGTGACCCAGGCCGACCCGCCCCCCGTGAGCCACGATTGCCCCGCCCAGCTCTTCATCGCCTTCTGGGCATGTTCGGCCTTGTCCTCCGCCGAAGGAACCGTATAAAACCGCCACACGCGCTTGCCCGTCTCGGCGTTGTAGGCGTCGATGAACCCGCGAATGCCATACTCGGCGCCGCTGATCCCGATGATCACTTTGTCCTTAACCACCAGCGGCGCCACCGTGGCGCTGTAGGCCATCTTGTAAATGTCCTTTTCCTCCTCGCCCTTTTCGCCATGCGCCGTGATGGCTTCGTCCCAGATTTCCGCGCCGCTGTTTTTGTCGAGGCAGACGAGATGCGCGTCGAGCGTGGACATGTAGAGCCGGTCCCCCGAGACGGCGAACCCGCGGTTGACGGCGTCGCAGCAGAGGGCCAGGTTCTCGGGGAGCGATTTCTGGTAGTGCCAGAGCTGCGAGCCGGTCTTGCAGTCGATGGCGTAGGCATGGTTCCACGGCGTGGTGACGTACAAGATGCCGTCGATGACCAGCGGCGTGCATTCGAAACCGTCGAGGACGCCGGTCTGGAACGTCCACACCGGCTGCAGGCGGGCGACGTTCGACTTGTTGATCTGCGCCAGGCCGCTGTAGCGGTGGGCGTTGTACGTACGGTCGTACATCAGCCAGTTGCCATCATTGTCCTGCGCCCCGAGCAGATCCTTGTCGTCCACCTCGCCGACCGGTTCCGATTCCTTGACGGGGGGCACGGCGGCCGCTTTTTTGGCCCCTTTCGCAGTCTGGTTTCCCGCGAGCAGCACGTCGCCGTCTTCCGAGGCCGCCGCGTCGGCTTCCGCGGTGCCGACCTTTGTTGCCGCATTCTCGGCGGCAGCCGCCGGCTCTTCCGCAGCGTCGCGGGCGCGAACGGCTTCTGCCCGGGCGACTTCCGCCACGGCCCGCGCCTGTTCGGCATCGTCGCGAGCCCGGGCCTCCGCCTGCCGTGCCCGTTCCAACTCGACCTGACCGCAGCCAGCCGCGCCGAGGACCCCGGCGATGCCCAGCGCCATCACCACAGAAACTGGAACTCGCCCCCGGGCGAACGACGTGAACGAAGCGCGCGATTCACTCACGGCAGCGGCCTCCCTGATGCGGATCGGGTTGAGATGAACGTCCGGGCCGACTCTGACAGCCGCCCATGATACCACCTGCCGATGCCGAATCAAGAAGTCGGTCAAAAGCGCCGGATCGCTTGTCGGGTGAGCGACACAACAAACAGCACGTGCGGATCCAGCAATCGCTGCAACTCAGACGAGTCGCGCGCTTAGGCGGCGCGCGTCAGGCGATCGACGGTCTCTTTAGGTAACGGCGAACCGATCGAATCCAGC
>JBLMWR010000551.1:0-4211 GCA_050257335.1 Deltaproteobacteria bacterium
CCCCCCCATCGCCAGGACTTCTTTGGCCACGCCGGTGAGCAACGGGATATCGCCGCCGATGTGAGGCTGGACATACAGACTGGCGATGCTCGACCCGAACAGCAGGCTGCGGACGTCGCTGGGAACGCGGAAGTTGACGAGCCCGAGCTCCTTCGCCGGGTTGATGACGACGATCCGGCCCCCGCGCCGCCGCAGAAGCATCAGGCTGCGCAGCAGGCGCGGGTGATTGGAAGCGGGATTCCCGCCGATCAGGATGTAGAGATCGGTGTGTTCCAAATCCTCGAGACGGATCGTCCCGGTCCCGGTTCCAATGCTCGCCGCCAGCCCCACTCCGCTCGCCTGGTGGCAGTAATACGAGCAGTTGTTGACGTAATTTGTTCCGAGCAGCCGGGCCAGCAACTGCAGGACGAAGCCGGCTTCGTTCGACGAGCGGCCGCTGGCGTAAAAGAAGCTGCGATCCGGACCGGCCTCCTTGAGACGCGCTCCGAGCCGGTCGAGCGCCTCGTCCCACGAGATCGCGCGGTAATGCGTATCGTCGGGCCCTGCATAAAGCGGCATCACCAGCCGGCCGCTCATTTCAAGTTGCCGCGGGGTGAAGGCCCGCAATTCGCGAAAACCGCAGCGGGCAAAGAATTCGGGGGTGATCCCAGCCTGCATGTCCGAAACCATCGCCTGAAACGACTTCTTGCAGACTTCAGGGAAATGGCCCGCCTCGTTGACCATTCCGCCAAGCTGGCCTCCCATTCCCAGCGCGCACGTCTTGCACGCGTTTCGGCTGCGCATGGCCTTCCACAGCTTCCACCACCCGACGCGATTCGCCATTTGCAGCGTGTACTGGATGGACTTCCAGCCCCCGCCGGATTTCATCGACTTCATTCCAGGTCCTCCGACCGAGATTCTCTTACTTTTCTCCCGGCGGCAGTTCCGCGGCGCGCAGGTTGCGGAACGAGAGGTCGGTCGTCGGATCGTGCCCCTGCAGGCTGAAGTGACCGGGCTTCGTCCGCAGGCCTTCGCGCGGGTTGTCGTGCGGCGGCCGCGTATCAACCCAGTCGGTGACCATTTCGCCTTCGACCCACACCCCGACGTGCGCCCCGCTGGCCGCGATCGTCATCGTGAACCATTCGAAATCGTTCGACACGACGCGACGCGCCTTGACCCGCCGGTAAATCGCCCCCGTCCCGTAATCGACCGGTTTCGTCCGCTCGCCGTTCTCGAAGGCGTTCTGCACCTGGGCTTCGTAGCCGTTCGAAGGTTCCGCCGCGGTTCCCGGCATGGCGCGGAAAAAGATTCCGCTGTTGAGGTGCTTGCCGTTCGTCTTGATCTGCGCCTGCAGGATGAAATCTCCCCATGTCGATTCGGTTTCGAGGAACCCGCGGCCGTTGCGGACGTGGATCGTGCCGTCGGAAACCGTGAATTCACTCTTTCCCCCGGGAACCACGCGCCACCCCGCGAGGTCTTTGCCATTGAAGAGGGGTTTCGTCGAGAGGGGCCGCAGAAAGACGTTGCGGTATTCGGCGAGTCCCGCGTTTTTCTGCAGGCCGATGAAACCTCGCCGGCGGGCCGTCGGACGGGTGTCGGCGTAGGAGAGGATCAGTTTGCCGTCGAGTTTGACATCGATGCGGTTTCCCTGAACGACGACGTGATACGTCAGCCATTTCTCTTCGCCAGAGACGGATTTCTCGGGCTTGACCAGCCCCACGAGGCTCCCGGTGGGAAAGGCGGGATGCGTGTCGCACATATTGAGCTCGTAGCAGTCTTTCGTCGGGTCTTTGGGGTTGAAGACGCTCCGCAGGAAGATCCCGCTGTTGCCCCCTTTTTCAAGACGAAAATCGCAGCGCAGCTCGTAGTCGGCGAACTCGGTGGTGGTCACGAGCAACCCCGGCTCACCCGTGTCGGCGCGAATCACGCCGTCGGCGATCCGCCAATTGACGTCATTGTTCGCCTTCCATCCGAACATCGTCCGGCCGTCGAACAGATTGATCCACCCGGCGGCGATCTCATCGGCGGTCAACCGGTTGTGCGGCTCGGTCTCGCCCGCATGATCGGCCGGAGAGGCCGGCAGCGAACGTAAGAAAACGAGGGACAACAACAAGGGAACGAACGCCGCGCGGCAGACAGTAAAAGTTTCTGATATGGAATGCATCTTGAATCTCGGTGGTCAGATAAACACGATCCGGCCTCGGTAAACCTTATCAGCGCGTCTTTCAAATTCTTTACTTCCGATCCTGGCTGCCGGCTTTGGTGCCAGTGGCAGGCAAATTCTCTTCATTGGTCAACGCGCGGGCTCTGGGCGGGTTGCGATAATCGAGGGCGGGCTTCTGGCCGGGGAGCATCAGCGATTCGTATTTGCGCTCGCCCAGCCGCCGCCGGAATTCCGCTTTCGCGGCCGCCAGCGTCTCGGGAGAATGATAGAGGTCCCAAGCCGAGGCGGCCAGCACGCGCGCCGCCAGTTGCATCCCCTTGCGGCCGATCGAGGTCCCCCCGGTGGCACACGCCTGCCACGAATGGCCCGGGGTCCCGGGAACCCAGCAGGCGGTATTGAAGCCGGTCGTGGGAACCACCCACGAAACGTCCCCCATGTCGGACGAACCGCGCCCGGTCTGCCCGGTCTGGTCGATGACGTCATGCAGGCTGTCGAGCGACCGCGGCTCGTCAAGCGTTTCCTGGATCTTGACGGCGAACTGCCGCTCCTCGGCCGTCAGGTCGAGATCGTTGAGTGCCCGCAGATTCATCAGCGTCACCTGCGAGAGGGCCGAATTGGGAAGCAGCTCGAGCGTCCCTCCCAGATAATCAATCTCGAGCTTCGTTTCGGTCGCCAGGGCCCCCGCCTGCGCGCACAATTCGAGCCGCCGGTAGACGCTGCGCGCGACTGCCGCGTCGGGGTGCCGGACATAGAAGTACACCTCCGCGAATTCTGGAACGACGTTCGGGGCGTCTCCCCCGGCGGTAATGACGTGGTGAATCCGCGTGAAGTCGGGCGTATGCTCGCGCAACAGCTCGGCGGCATGGTTGGTGATCTCGACCGCATCGAGAGCCGAGCGCCCCGCCTGGGGCGAGCCCGCCGCGTGCGCTCCCTTTCCACGGAATCGGAACTTGGCGGCGATGCGGGCCATGGAAGAAACGTCTCCCGCCGCGTTCCGGCTTCCCGGGTGCCAGTGCAAAACGGCGTCGCAGTCGTCAAACAGCCCCTCCCGCGCCATGAAAACCTTGGCCGCTCCCCCTTCTTCCGCCTGACAGCCGTAATACCGGAGCGTCCCTTTGATCGTGCCGGCCCTGATCTGTTCGGCAAGCGCGATCGCGGCCGAACCCGACGCCACTCCGAACAGATGATGTCCGCAGGCGTGCCCGTACGTGCCGTCGTCGCGGGGTTGCCGGTAGGGAACAGCTTCCTGCGAAAGTCCCGGCAGGGCGTCGAATTCACCGACCAGCCCGATGACGGGTTTTCCGTCGCCATACGTCGCGGTAAAGGCGGTGGGAATCCCGGCGACCTTCCGGGTGATCTTGAACCCCGCGTCTTCGAGCATTCCGGCAAGCAGGGCGGAGGATTTTGTTTCCTGGTACCCGGGTTCGGCCCATTTCCAGATTCTCAAAGCCGCGCTCCACGACTGCTCTTCTCGCTTGCGGATCGATTCGTCGAGCGCCGCCTTCTGAGCCAGGCAGACCGGAGGCGACGCCAGAGCGAGCGCAAGAGCGAGCGAGAGAATTGACCCTGAGCGAAAACACACACCCCACCTCAGCTTTCGCCTGTCGGAGATGCACCGCCGTGTTGATTCCGGAGTGCGGTTTGAATGCGCTGGCGACATGCCGCCGCGACCAGCGTGCCACCCGGATTGTCTACGTTCGGGATGACGTGTCTCCATTATGGGACGGGCAACCCCATCACGCAAAGCGCGCGCGGAATTTAAGTCGCGGAATGGGGCTTTGCCGACCGTTCGAGGGATTAAACGGAAGCCACCGGGATCATCCCGGCGCTCGCCGGGCCGAAGCGCCGCTTCCGAGACGCGACAGCGTTTGCTATCCATACCGCCCGCGCTGAAGCATCTGCAGATTCTCAAACGCGAGGGACCCGAAGAGCAGGGCGTTGAAAGTCATGCCGAGAGAAAACAACCAGACCGCCAGCGCTCCGGCAACCACCAGCGAAATCTTCAGTGAAATGTCGTAGCCATCGTATGGCCGCCAATGCGTCAGCGCGCTGCGGCTGATCTGTCCAC
>JBLMWR010000552.1:0-3360 GCA_050257335.1 Deltaproteobacteria bacterium
CGGTGACGGTGGCCTTCGCCGCATTCTGGGGATTCCCGTGGCGCAAAGTACTTCCGTACAGTTTTGCGCAGACGGCGGGCGCATTTCTCGCTGCTGCCACCGTTTTCCTGAATTACAGACCCGCCTTTGAGAAGGCAGACCCCACGCTCGAGCGCACAGCCGGGATCTTCACGACCTTCCCGGCCTTTCCCCAGTTGCCGATGGCCGGTTTGATCGACCAGATTCTCGGAACCGCTTTGCTCCTTCTGCTCGTAATGGCGATCGTCGACGAACGCAACCAACCGGTTCCCGGCGGCCTTGCCCCGTGGGCGATCGGTCTTGTAGTCGTCGCGATCGGCTGTTCTTTCGGCTCGCTGCACGGGTATGCGATCAACCCGGCTCGCGACTTAGGGCCTCGGCTGTTTGTGACGCTGGCGGGATTCCGCAACAACGGCCTCATGGACGGCAGCTACGTCTTCTGGGTTCCTATCGTTGGGCCGCTCGCCGGCGGCCTGCTTGGCGCGTGGATCTATGAGGCTGGAGTGCGGCGCTTCCTGCCGCCCGCGGAACCGTAAGGCGCCGAAGGCCGCGCACATTCTGCAAAAGCGGCTATAATAAAGGCTTAACTGCGCGGATTCAGGACCCCCGGGAGGCTGCTATGTTCCTCGGCGTGCATGAGATGGAGCTGCGGAAGCTGCGCTTTGAGGAGGCATTCCCGCCCGGGGAGATTCAGTTCCTTGAAGGGAAGATCCGGCAGGCGTCGGTTCTGGAAACCTCCGGCACGGCGGAACTGCTTCCCAATACGAACGGGGAGATCCGGATCCGGGGACGCCTCAAGGTCCGAATGGAAGCCGATTGCGATCGGTGCCTGGAGACCGCAAGTTTTCCGATCGAGGTCAGTTTCGATCTGTTCTACGAGCCGGCCGCTGAATTGCCCGACAAGGACGAACTCGAACTCGGCGCGGGGGAGAGCGAGATTGATTTTTACGAGGGGGAGGGGCTCGAACTCGAGCACGTCCTCCGGGAGCAGATCCTGCTGGCACTGCCGATGCAGCGGACCTGCCGCGTGGACTGTAAAGGAATTTGCCCGTTTTGCGGCCAGAACAGGAACCTGGCCGATTGCGGCTGCCGGGCTGAACCGCTCGACGACCGCTGGGCGGCGTTGAAAAATCTGTAAGCCGCCGCTGGCGGAATACGCCGCGACCAGATTTCAGACAAGGATATTGACCGATGCCGAATCCGAAACGAAGACACTCGAAGGAGCGCACGTCGACCCGCCGCGCTCACGACTACCTGAAACAGCCCGGGCTTTCGGAGTGCCCGAACTGCCACGAACCGAAGCTTCCTCACCGTGCCTGCCCGCACTGTGGTACATACAAAGGCCGTGAGGTGATTGAAGTCGCTGAAGAGTAGGGAATCGCTGGCTGCTCGAAGAACTTCTCCCTGTCTATGGTGACAATCGCGGTCGATGCCATGGGCGGCGACCACGCCCCGAAGACCGAAATTGAAGGTGCGATTCGGGCTGCCCGGACCCTCGGTGTCCGAGTGATGCTGGTCGGCCGTGAGGATCTTCTGCGTCGCGAGCTTGCTGTGCACGATGGCTACCGGTCCCTTCCGGTCGAGATCGTCCACGCGAGCGAGCAGGTCACGATGGAGGATAGTGCGACCAAGGCCGTCCGCGGCAAACGGGACAGCTCGATTCGCGTGGCGTGCCGGCTCGTCAAGGAAGGCGTCGCGCAGGGAGTCGTTTCAGCCGGGAACACCGGCGCGGTGATGATCACCGCGAAGATGGTGCAGGGCATGGTGCCCGGAGTGGACCGGCCGGCGCTGGCCACCGTCTTCCCAACCATGAACGGAACCCCGGCCGTGATGGTGGATGTGGGCGCCAACGTGGACTGCACGCCGAGAATGCTCGCGCAGTTCTCGATCATGGGCGATATCTACGCCCGCTTAATCATCCGGATACCCAACCCGCGTGTCGGGCTGCTCTCCATCGGCGAGGAGGAACACAAGGGCAATGAGCTGACTCGCGGCGCGTTCCAATTGCTGAAAACCCTGCCGCTGAACTTCATCGGGAATGTCGAAGGGCGGGACGTATACAGCGGGTCCGCCGACGTGATCGTGTGCGACGGGTTCATCGGAAATGTCGCTCTCAAGGTGAGCGAGGGGCTGGTGGACATCATCAAGCAAATGCTCCAGGAATCGTTGGAAGCGACTATTACCGGCAAGATCGGATATGTGCTCTCCCGGGCGGCGTTCAAGGATTTCAAGAAGCGCCTCGACTACTCCGAGTACGGCGGGGCGCCTCTACTGGGCGTCAAGGGCGTTTGCATCATTTGCCACGGCCGCTCTAACACAAACGCCATTAAAAACGCGATCCGGGTGGCGGCGGAATTCGCCGGCTGCAACCTCAACAGCCGCATCGAAAGCGAGCTGCTCAAGTCCCCTACAGTCGCCGCGGCCGTGAAAGCCGTCTAAAGAACGATGGTCCCGAAAACCGCGTTTGCGATTCTAGCCGGGTTGGCGCTGCCGTGGGTGATGCCGGCCCAGCGGCTCGACCCGGTCAAATGGTCGATGTCGGTCGAGGCGGCAAAGGCGCCTCCGGGTGCGTCGGTAGTCGCGCGGCTCACAGCCAAAATTGACTCCGGCTGGCACCTCTACTCGCTGTCGACCCCGAAGGGACCAATCCCGACCACCATTCGCATCGCCGACAACCCCGCCGTGACCGCTTACCGGATTCACCAGCCGAAGCCCACTGTCAAGTTCGACCCAAACTTTAAGCTAGACACTGAACTCTATGATAATGAAGCTATTTTTCTCATCGAAGTACAGGTCGGCAAAGAAGTTCCGGCAGGTTCGGTCGAACTAACAGCCCAGGTGCGTTATCAGGCCTGTGATGCAAAACAGTGTCTCTTTCCGGTCCGAAAGACGGCTTCCGCGACGTTGACGATTGACCCGGTCGCCCCCGCGCCGAAAGCGACCATGCCGGCAGGCTATACCCTGTTTGAGCCGGGGAAGCCCGCCGCAACGGCGCCCGTCTCCGACCAAACGAAGCCAATCTCGACGATGGGTGGGGTACAGGACCAAGGGCTGCTGGGCTTTGCCCTCGTCGCGTTCGGTTTTGGCCTGGCGGCGGTCTTCACCCCTTGCGTCTTCCCGATGATCCCGATTACGGTGTCGTTCTTTCTGAACCGGCAGTCGGGTTCGAGGGGACAGAGTGTCTTCCAGGCGACTGTTTTCTGTCTTGGCATCATCGTCCTATTCTCCGGACTGGGGCTCCTGACCACGGCCATATTGGGTCCGTTTGGAACGCAGCAATTAGGTTCGAACCCATGGGTCAACGGATTCATTTCACTTGTCTTTTTGGTTTTCGGCCTCAGC
>JBLMWR010000553.1:0-10160 GCA_050257335.1 Deltaproteobacteria bacterium
ACCTGTCGGTCGGTGCCCGCCCGTGGGCTTGGGTGAAGCTCAAGTCGATATCCGCTATCCTCTATCTTCTATTATCCGTTAACCTCCCCCTCCCGCAGCCTTCGCCGGCGCCTCGCCCAGATCGTCGCGCTCGTCGTACGGGCGGACGGTCAGGTACCATTTCTTCCAATAGGCGACTGCGGCGGCGCGCTGCTGGGGACTGGCCTCGTCGGGGGACTCGCGGACGTCGATCCGCTTGCTGATGAAGCGGAGCGCATTGCGGGCTTCGATGCGGCAGGCGGGGTCTGGGTCGTCCAGCCCCGCGATGAGCGTGGGGACGACCCGCAGCTCGTTGGTGCGCCCCAGCGCCCAGAAGACGGTCCGGCGGACTTCCACGCGACTGTCGCGCGCCAGCTTCAAGAGCCGGGCGGACTGTCCGATCAGCGCTTCGGGGTCGTCGGTCGCGACAGTCTCCACGAGGGTCGCCTGCGCCGACTCGACCTGGCGGCTCTGCGCGTTTTCGAGTTCGGCGAGCAGCTCGTCGACGGGTCCTTTCAGCTTGCGGACCTTCACGCCTCCCTGGTCGAGCGTCAGCGATTCCAGATTTTCCGGAAGCCCCCGCCCTCCGATCAGGAGACCCCCGCCGAATTTGGGATTGCGGCGCACGGCCTTGCGGCCGAGCATCTTTTCCGTCGCCTTTCCCAGAAACAGGATCCCGAAGGCGGTGGCCGGGGTGGGGCCACAAGTGTCGTTCCACATATCGGCTTGCTGCGCGGCGGCGAACTGCCCGCTCCCCCTGCCCTGCGTGGCGACAAGGTGCGCGGCCCCTTCGGCATACCAATCGTGCCCGCCGATCTCCTTGACCCCCGCCAGCGCCGCCAGCCGCTCGAGTCCGTAAAGGTAGTACAGTTCGTAGTTTCCGCTGGGAGCCACGGTGAAATGGTCGGCCAGCCACTCTTGTCCGCGCCGCACGGCCTTGTCGACCGCCGAAAGCCGCGTCGTCGTCCGGTAATTTGCATCGTCAGCGCGCGTGTTCTCGACGACGTCCGGCGCATCGTCTTCATCGACCACGGCGGGAATGAGGATCCCCCATTTCTTGCCCCTCGATCTATTTCCGGATTTGCGGACTTCATCGGGATCGCTCGCTCCCGGGTAGAGGTGCAGTCGGCAGACGAGCAGGCTGGCCGTCCCGGCGGCGGTCATGCTGTGAGTGCCCGGCATCCCAAGCGTGAAACCGTCGGCGGAGGGGGGCGGCGGATGGTAAGTAAACGAGCCGTCTTTCAACTGCCGGCTGACGTGCCAGCCCGCCGCCTTGTCCCACACGCGCTTCGGCACCGAAACGCCCGAACGCGCGGCTTCCCACAGCCCGAGGATGGCGTATTGCGTGATGCTGGTGTCGCCGTTCCCCGGAGATGGATAATCCCACTCGCCGTCAGGCCGCTGCTTGTCCATCAGATACCGCGCGATCGCCTCGATTTGCGGCTTATACGTCTCGGGATTTGCGTTGGCCAGTGCCATCAGGCTCACGCCAGCCTCGTAAACATGGTGCGAACCGGCCTTGTATTCTGTGCCGGAGATTCGCTGGAGGATCTTGTCGATACCCGCTTTGACCTCGGGGGTATCCGGGGGAAGACCGCTTTTCAGGAGGGCCATCGTGACCAGGGCTCCTTCCCCACCATCGAGCGTACTCACCTTTTGCCGCAAATTCGCTACGGCCCGTTTCAGTGCCGCCTGAATTTCGTCGTCTGTGACTCTGCGATCCGCCGCCTGGCTGCGCGGCGGCGAAGCGAGCCCCGACAGCAGAATTCCCAAAGTCAGAAGCGGCAGGATTTTCCGGGTCATGTGCGGGGCCTGCGACGGGTCTCGGCCGGGACGGGAAACAGGAGAATCAGGAGGGGCGACACCTTTGATGCTATTTGTCGCCAGATGGAGTGTCAAGAAGCTGACCGAGCACTGGCGGACCGCGCAGGGGTCCGGTATGGTAGTGGGGTCGATTTTGGATTTCGGATTGCGGATTTCCGATGGGAACATTCGGCTCGTGACCGCCTTCGAAGACCAATCTCGACCCGCTGGATTTTGACCCGCGCTCACAAAAAATCCGAAATCCCACATCCGAAATTCCCAACCGCCATGATCGACCTGAAGCGCATTCTGACCGCCACCGATTTCAGTCAGCACTCGCACGTGGCCCTGCGTTACGCCGCGGCCTTCGCCAAGGCTTTCAGTGCCGAGGTCATCCTCTGCCACGTCCTGGAAAAGCCCGATTTCATTTCGAGCCTTCCCCCCGTCGCCGAGGGATACTTTCCTCCCAACCTCGCCGAAATTCAGGAGAAGCACGCCCGCGTTCAGTGCGAGCAGGTGCTGGCCGAAACCGGTCTGTCGCAGGCCCGGGTGCTGCTGCTTCACGGCAGCCCGGCGCATGAGATCACGAAAGCGGCGGTGGATGAGAACGCCGATCTGATCATCGTCGGCACTCATGGCCGCGGGGCGATCGCCCACATCCTTCTGGGGTCGGTCGCCGAGAAGGTCGTTCGCTCGGCGCCCTGCCCGGTTCTCACGGTGCGCTCTGGAGAACACGAATTCGTGTCGCCGTGACGTCGCGGAGAAATCGCGGTCTCGAAGCCGATGTGCTCGCCGATGACTTGCCGCTCCTGTTGATTTGAGTATAAAATATCCCCCCTCTCCAGCGATCCGCATTCGAAGACATGACTCATGATTGAAGCACCCGAGTCGGAAGCACCTGCAGCTTCGGCGGCCCCGCATCCCGGATCCCAGAAGATGCCGCGGTGGAACGTCGGCGAACTTCCCGACGCGCCGCAGTTCCGGTGGCAGAGTGTCTGGCAGTTTCTGGGGCCGGGGCTGATGATGGGAGGGGCGGCGATCGGCGGCGGGGAATGGCTGATGGGACCGCAGGTGACGGCCCGGTACGGGGGAGGCATGCTCTGGCTGGCGACGCTCAGCATTCTGGGGCAGGTCCTCTACAACATCGAGATCAGCCGCTACACCCTCTATACGGGCGAACCGATCTTCACCGGCAAGTTCCGCACGTTGCCGGGCCCCATGTTCTGGGCGTGCCTGTACCTGATGCTCGATTTCGGGACAGTCTTTCCCTATCTGGCCTCTTCCGCCGCGACTCCGCTGGTCACGGCATTCTTGCCGCGCGGTGAAATCCCCACTCCGGAAAAGCACGGGACGATTCTCACGGCGCTGGCCGTCGCGATTTTTCTGCTGTCGCTCGTTCCACTCATCTTCGGAGGAAAAATCTACAACTCGCTGAAAGCCATCATGACGTTCAAGATCGTGACCGTCCTGGGCTTCCTGTTGTTTCTGGCGCTCGCGTATTCCCACCGGTCCACCTGGGTCGAAATCTTCACCGGCTTTTTCAAGTTCGGACAGGTACCGACGGGAAAGGGGCACGAGCTCGACAATGTCTTCCTGGCGCTCTTCGACGGGCGCTCGCTCCCGAGCATTGACCTCTCGATGATGGCAACGCTTTCGGCGCTGGTCGCCATTTCGGGACAGGGAGGGCTATCGAATACGCCGATCAGCAACTACACCCGCGACCAGGGGTGGGGCATGGGGTCGCACGTGGGGGCCATCCCCAGCCTCGTCGGCGGGCAGAACATTCAGCTCTCGCACGTCGGCACGGTGTTTCTGGTCAATGACGATTCGCTCCCGCGCTGGAAGCGGTGGGTCAGGCACCTGACCCGCGACCAGCTTCTGGTCTGGATGCCGGCCTGCTTTTTCGGACTGGCGCTGCCCAGCATGCTGTCGGTCGAGTTTCTGAAACGCGGCACGCAGCTTCCGAACGAGTGGGCCGGATCGGTGATGACCGCCGACGCCGTGGATCAGACGATCGGCGGAAGCCTGGGGGCGATCTTCCGATTCATGACCCTTTTCTGCGGCTTCCTCGTCCTCTCACCCACGATGGCCTCGACAATCGACGGCTTCGTCCGCCGCTGGGTGGACGTGTTCTGGACGGCGAGCAAGCGGCTGCACACGCTCGATCCGGGCAAAATCCGGCACTTGTATTTCGCCGTGCTGGTTGGCTATTCGGTTTTCGGGCTGACGATGCTGATCGTCTTCCGGAAGCCGAAGACGCTGCTCGACATCGCCGGCTGCATCTATAATTTCGCGCTGGCCTTCAGTTGCCTGCACGTGGTGGCGATCAACTCGCTGCTGCTTCCCAAGGCCCTGCGCCCGCACTGGCTCGTACGGTGGGGACTGATCCTGACAGGGCTCTTTTTCGCGACGGTCGCGACGGTCGCGGCTTACAACATGGTGCTGCAATTGAGTCGATCGGCGTGACATGCTCCGCGGGGCAGGTTTGGTTTCCAACGCCCGAAATCTGCCCTTGACCGCTGGCCGCCAATCTGCGAAAAGCCCGCTCTCTCTCATCCTCTCCAAGATCCCGAAAACCCGATCCTGAACGCCGGAGGCGATCGCCGCCCGGCTGTCTGACCGCCAAGGAAGGCCTGTCCGATGCGCACGACTCTGCCCATTTTTCTTTGCGGGTACGTTCTCTGCCTTGCCGCCGGTTGCACGCACATGGTCGAAAACCGGATCGTGCAGGCCTTCGCCGAGAGCCTGCAGGAGCACGATCTGGCGGGGGTTAAAGCGGGGTCTTCCGAAGATTTCGAGCTTAAAGCCGTCAAGGGCGACGAGACTTTCCGTGCGCTGAAGATGATCAACCTGCCGGAAGGAATGCCCAAAGTCGTCAGCGTCAAGCCGATCAAGGACGAAAGCGGCAAGGAAGTCGTCGGCAAGCGCGTCGTGGCCACGGTCGGGAAGGAGAAGCGGAAGGTCGTTTTCCGGCTGAAGCCCGACGGCGATACGGGGCGGTGGGTCGTCGACGACCTGTTCCTCAGCAAAGACGATTACGAGAACAACCGCTCGGTCGCGATGCGGCTGGCGGTGCTCCTGAGCCTGCAGGAGTCGCTCGACGCCTGGAAAGCCGGGGACCGCGACCAGATCCTGCTGGCGGCCACACCCGAATTCGGACAGGCCCTCAGCCGACTGACCCCGGAGCAGGTGGCGCAATTCGCGAAGAAGTGCACCGACGAGATGGCCCCCGAAACGCGGATTCTCCCCGACGAGCGGATCGGCGACGAAACCGCCGAGCTGCACGTCGCCCGCTCGCAGGGCGAATTGATCCTCAAGTTCCGCCGCGACGGCCAGCGCTGGAAGCTCGACAACCTGGCGCTCGAGTCGCGTCGCAGCGGCGACGACATCGCCTCGGCCCGGGATGTAACGTCGGCGATGGCCGCTGCCTTGCAGTTCGAGGCGGCGTATCGCGCCGTGGACAAGCGAGCCCTCGCGCAGTTGTGCACGAAGCGGTTCTTCGAGGGAAGCCTCGCCCCGGCGAACCTGGCGCTCGTCAAGTTGCCGCAGGCCGGCGCGGGACTCGACGGCTTCGACATCCAGCTCGAAGGGAGCATGGCGACGTACGTCGTCAAGACGGAAACCGAGACGCTGAAGATCAGCCTGACGCAGCAGGCGCTTGACCGGCTGCACGCCGTCCCGCGGTTTCTCGTGGACGAGGTCACAATCTACGATCTGAAGAGCCAGCAGGACAAACGGCTGTCGTCCCTGTTCACGGCTCACGCCACGATGGAAATCTTCGGGGCGGCGCTCGCCGCCCGCGACGTCCCCACGCTCAAGGCCAACGCCACGCACGATTTCGTTCAGCGGGTCTGGTCCCGAGTCGCGCCCGCGCATTTCGACGGCCTGCCGATCTCTGTTACGCCGGCCAGACCGGCGATCGTGCAGACGCAGTTCCGGGGATCGCTGACGGAGATTCTCGTCGAGCAGGGGGAAACCCCGCTGACTTACGTCCTTCGCGAAGAGGGGGGACGGATGCTCGTCGACGACGTGCGGCTGCCGTCTGCCGGCTGGCCCGAATCGATGAAAACGACGGCCGAATTGCTGCTGCCGGTCATCGATTTCACGACAGGGCTCAAGAAATCGACGATGGATATCGTTCGCGGGAATTCCACCGATGATTTCTCGAAATTCGCCTGGAACCATCTCGACGATCTGACCGACTTTGAACCGAAACCGCAGACGTTCTTCCAGGCGCCGCTGACGTCGATCAGCCTGTCGCTGGACCGGGCCGACGTCGTCTACGGAGACCGCGTCAACGGCGCGCGGTTCCTGCTCAAGAAGGAGCGCGGGGAGTTCAAGATCGACGACGTGACGCTGGTCGCCGGCCCCGCCGAGGCGCAGCAGATCCCCCTCAAGCGGACGATCCGCACTCAACTGGCCCAGGGCGACGCGGCACGGTAGTGCTTTGTCAATCCTTGATTTTCGGGTAGCCACGCTCGCCTGTCCCCGCTCATCGGATGCGCCCATCTCATTCGACGTTCAAATACGGCCGATGAGGGCTTATGATACGTCGAGTGCCGTATTTCCGGAGCAATCGACGCCGATGGTTCGCGACTACACGACGGAAAGTCTCTCCCACGACCCGATCCACGGGTACATTCCCTTCATCTCCCGCTCGGGCCTCCCCGCCGGCGAGGTCTCGGAGCAGGAAATCATCGATCATCCGTGGGTGCAGCGGATGCGGCAGATCCACCAGTTGCAGACCGCCTGGTGGGTCTTTCCCTCGGCCGAACATACGCGCTTTCAGCACGTGCTGGGGGTGATGCACCTGGCGTCGCTGGCGATCGACCACTGGTACGAGTCGCTGTGCGACTCGTGCAGGAACGTTCCCTCGCGGGCGTACGTCGAAAGCCTCGTGCGGCTGGCCGGCCTGCTCCATGACGTCGGGCACGGCCCTTTCGGACACTTCTTCGACGATCAGTACCTCGAACAGTTCGGGATCACCCACGAAGACCTGGGGGTGGCGATCATCGACTGCGAGCTGGGGGACCTCCTGCGCCGGGTCCGCCGCAATCCCGCCGGGAAGTTCAATCCGCTCGAAGAAATCGATCCCGCGCAGATCGGCTGGCTCATCCGTCGACCGTCGCGCCGGGCCGGCGACGACAACGGGCACCCCGACTGGCTCGTCAAGCTGCGGTCGCTGTTCAGCGGCATCTATACTGTCGACAACATGGACTTCGTCCTCCGCGACGCGTACATGTCGGGCTACAACGTCAAGGCGTTCGATCTTTTTCGCCTCCTGCACTACAGTTTCTTTACGCCGCAGGGGCTCACGATTCACGCGCGGGGGCTGCGGGCCCTCATCAATTTCATCGAAGTCCGGGCGAACCTGTTCCGCGCAATCTATTTCCACCGCACGGTGCGCGGGCTCGACGTGGCGCTGGCGGATGTGTTCGGCGAAACGATGCCGCACCTCTTCTCGGGCAACCCGCTCGACAACCTCGACGACTACCGCTGCTTCACCGAGTCGTCGTTTCTGGTCGACGTGCAGCGCTGGCCGTACAGCAGCGATCCGCATCTTAAGCGGCTGGGCGAGCAGTGGCGCGACCTCCTGTCGCGCAAGGTGCTGTGGAGGATGGCTGCCGAACGCGCGATGTACTTCCATTCCGGGCAGTCCGAGCAGACGACGATCTTTTCCGAACCGGACGTGGTCGAGAAGCGCCTCCGGCGGAAGCTGCCGAAGGAAATCCGCGACGTCGAGCTGCGGGTGGACATCGCACGTCACTATCACCGCCCCAGCACGAAGCTGCCGGCCGGCGGCCAGAACTTCGTCTTCGATCCGGGCGAGGCCGCACCGCGCGAGCTGAGCGATTACGAGTTGTTCCGCGAGCTGCCCTTGAGCTTTTCGATCTGCCGGATCTACGCCCGCGATCACGCCCACGACCGCGAGATCCAGAAGGCGTTGCTGGCGGTGCTCGGGGACGCCGGCGACGCGAAGACGAATATGTAGCGCTTGCAGGTCCCGCCTGCCGCCGGGCGGGACCTGCGGCCCGCATAATCCGCACAACCGTCACCTCCCGCATCGGATGATCAGCCGTTCCCACCCCGTTTGTCGCGTTCCATTTGTGCCGAAGCTGCCGTGCGGAGCCGGGTTCCTGCAACCTGTGTCTGCGGCGGCCGATACGTACCAGCATGACGAACCAGGAACTGGAATTGTTCGACGCCCACCCCGAATGGCGCCCCCTGCTGGACGCCTACCAGCAGAGAATCGCTGGCGAAAAGCTCGAATGGAGCCCGCGGATCACGGCTTTGGAAGGACTCGGTCCCGAACAGCTTTCGGCAATTCATGGCAAGTTGATCGCCCTGGGAATGCTGAAATTCGAGATCGGCAGCCGCGCCGACGGCGTGCAGTATCAAGTCACCCCCTTCGGCCGCCAGGCGCTGCTTCCACCTGCGGAGCGGAAACTGACCCCCGAATGGCTGCTCGAAGCAGAACCCTCCGCGGCGTGACGGCGAAGGCATCTACCGAATCGGGTGGCGGGGCCTGTGCCGCGGCAGGGGATTGTGCTGTCGCCACTCTGACCCGGGCACCCGCCGTGGAGCCGCGTGCACATTTCGTTTCACCAGGGGGCTTACGCCCCTCGCCCGCCTGCACATGCAGATCCGCGCTCGCCTTCAACGCATATTGACTGGATCCACGTCGACGGCGAATTCGATTTTCCCTGCCGGCCTCAGCGTCTCGCCCACGGCGCGCCACAGTTGCTGCACGTGCTCGATCGCGGCTGTCGAGAGTTGAAAGTGAAAGCGGTAGTTCCCTTTCAGCCGCGCGACCGGCGCCGGGGCGGGACCGAGAATGCGGACCGGGAGGGACCGCGCTGCGATCGCGTCCCGCACCAGGTCGGCCATCCGCCGCGCTTCGGCCAAAGTCCCCTTTTCGTCCGGGCCTCGGAGGATCACCCGGACCAGATGCTCGAACGGGGGAGCCTGCATCTGGCGGCGGTGCTTGAGTTCGGCCTGCGCAAAGCCCTCGTAATCGTGCTGCGACGCCTTGAGAATCGCCGGCTCCGCAGGGCACGAGGTCTGCACCAGCACGCGGCCTCCCTTCGCGCTGCGTCCGGTGCGTCCGGCCACCTGTGCGATGAGCTGAAACGTCCGCTCGGTCGAACGCAGATCGGGTTGATGCAGCACCGTGTCGGCGTCGATCACACCAACCAGCGTCACGTCAGGGAAATCGAGCCCCTTGGAGATCATCTGCGTGCCCAGCAGAATGCGCGTTTCGCCATGCCGGAACGCCTCCAGCGCCCGATCGTGGCTGCCGGGCTTGCGCATCGAGTCGCTGTCCATGCGGACGCATGAATATTCCGGAAATCGCGCGCGGACTTCCTGCTCCAGCCGCTGCGTCCCCACGCCGAGATACTGAATCCCGGCGTCGCCGCAGGAAGGACAGGCCCTGGGGGGCGAATTCCGGTAATCGCAAGAATGGCACACGACCTGTCGGCGCTCCTTGTGCCAGGTGAGCGACACGTCGCAATGCGGGCACTTGACCGCCGCCCCGCAGGCGCGACACCAGAGGACGGGCGAATAGCCGCGCAGGTTCAGAAACAGAATCACCTGCCCGCCCGCTGCCAGCGCGCTGTGCATTGCCGTGTGCAGCGCCCTTCCGATCGCCGCCCCGCGACGCCGGAGGGGGTCGTGTCGCACGTCGACGATCACCACCGGCGGCATCGGCAGTCCTTCGACCCGTTTCGGCAGCCGCAGCAGCTCGTCCGTTGAACAAGGCGACGGGCTCCGGGCTGTCGGCCGGGTCTCGTGCACGAGATCCTTCACGGCCGGGTGCCTGTCCCCGTTTTCAACGGCAACGCCCCCGGGCGATTGCGCCCGGCACCACGACTCCAGCGTCGGGGTCGCCGAACCGAGGATCAGTGGAACCTGCTCCAGTTCGGCTCTCTTCCGGGCGACTTCGCGAGCGTGGTACCGCGGCGTGGTATCCTGCTTGAACGACGTCTCGTGCTCCTCGTCAATGACTAGCAGTCCCAGATGCGGCGTCGGAGCGAATACCGCGCTGCGCGCTCCCACGACAACCTGCACGTGCCCTGACGCGATCTGCTGCCAGTGGCGGTGCCGTTCGGCGTCGCTGAGATGGCTGTGCAGCACGGCCACCGCGGGGAACCGGCTGCGGAAGCGGCGGATCGTCTGCGGCGTCAGGCTGATCTCGGGGACCAGGACGATGGCCTGCCGCCCTTGCTCAAGAACCGCCTCCACGGCCCGCATATAGATTTCGGTCTTGCCGCTTCCCGTGACCCCTTGTAGCAAGTACACCTGCGAGCCGGGCGATGGGAGGTCGCATTCAATGCTGT